>NZ_JAHOCB010000001.1:0-284499 GCF_019125875.1 Erysipelatoclostridium sp. MSK.23.31
TCCAGTTATAAACTTGTTCACCAGTTTTGGCATCTACGATTTCCATTGGAACACCATAAAGATTATTGCCATCAGCATCTGTCTTACTGAAAACTGTTTTTGTTAATTCATTATTTATATTTAATTCATTAAAGTATGTCAGAGTTACAAAATCAGTCTGTTGGAATTGTACTTTTTTAGCACCACCATCAAGAACAAAACCTTCAGGACTGTTCACTTCCTCAACTGCATATGTTCCCATAGGAAGACCGCTTAACTCTAATTTACCGTCATTATCAGGTGTGTAGATACCATTTCCCAGTTCAGTACCAGTTAGCAGTTTTACTGTATCATCATTGCTTCCTTTACCCGAACCAGTAGTGACTGCATCTCCTTTAGAATATAATTTTTCTAAAGAAACACTATCATAGATATCATGATCTGCGGTAATCTTGAACTGTACTTTTGAAAAATCATAATCTGCCTTATTTACTGCATTTTCATTTTCAGAATTTTCAAGAGCTTTATTGATCTTTAAATTTCCAGTTGGTCTTATTTTATTTACTACAACTCTTTGAGTAACTTCATCTTTATTAATAGTTACTTTAAAAATCTTTTGTGTAATTGCATGCCCCCCTGGGACTTTTGTTTCGGTCAAAATATATTCACCTACAGGCAGATCTTCCACCTTGATTTTTCCATTTGTTACAGTAATATTTTCTTCATAGCCGTCATATGATGAAGATTTCAAATTAAACACTGCTCCGTCAATCAGATCCCCAACATCATTAGTTTTCACAAGTTCAAGTTCACCAAAATCCATCCAGTCTATTTGTGTATATAATTTCGTATTATCAGGATCCCATGTCCAACTCCCCTGCTGTTGTGCTGAATCTGTTCCTGTTTTTATCGCAAGTGCTGTAAAACGTTCACACCCGCTGCCTGTAACGTTGGTTAACGGCATATCGCCAGGACTGTTTTTCGCCGGTGCTGTAAAATAAAAACTTTCACCGCCGTGCACTGTTGCAGTACCACCAGTCTGAACTGCATTTCCATTGATATAAATTGTTACATTGTCTGCAAGAGGAATGTTGATCGTAGAGCTCGAATTTCCCTCAAATGTAACAGTATTTGTAACCTGATGCTTTGCAACTTTATCATATGCTGCTGAAAAATTTGCTTCTGTTCCTTCGGTTGCTTCACTTGGGTTAAATTTTGGCTCTACAATATCAGGAAGATTTATAATGTTTCTGTAAATGTTCATGATATTAGTACCATAGTTTCCTCCAAAGGCAGCGTTAAATCCTGCCTCACTGAATCCATTCCAGTCTCCGCTGTAAGCACCGCTTAAGAAGATATGTGTAAGCAGATATGCAACATCTTCACTTGTCAGATAACTGTCATTAGGACAGATGCTTAATTTAAGATAGTCATATCCAACCTTTCCCTGAGCATTCGGATCACCCTGTCCCCAGGTTTTTAAAACATCACCCGGTCCTCCAAAACCGTAATACATCAGTTTTCTTACAGCTTCATTATTTTCAATTACATCAGCTGCATAATTGCCGTTTCCAGGTGTTTTCTTGCTTGATTCAAGGCAGTATGCCCACTTACCGTTATACTTGGTTGAATATGTACTCCAGCTGCTTAGGCCTGGTACTTTATTTCCCCACCATTCCGGATATTTTATTTTTTTAACTTTTGTAAATTCATGCGGAACAGTATTGTCCCATGCTTCTATATTACTGATCTGTGCAAACGTCATTGAAAAGATCATCGTTAAAACAAACAGAATTTTAGAAATTTTTGAAACAGCTTTTTTCATCTGTTTTTCCTCCTTATCTTTTTATGATTTCATTAATACAGATGATGCAAGTTACGGCCAAAGAGATTATTTCCTATACTGTATTTAATTGTTTTAGCCAGCATCATAATACTTCTTTAATTCAGGTCTTACTCTCAGCCGCAGTGAGATACCCTAAAAACAAATAGACAGTCTTTCGACTGTCTATGGCTTGAATACCCATTTTTCTATTTTCATCTTAACCTCCTGTTTTAGCTTTTTTAATCAGCGGAATAAAAACTATCACTGCCAGTCCAGACATATATAATTCACAATTACTGTTATCACCCGTCTTAGCAGCGGTTACAGGCCAGTGTTTTGGATAAACGGCAATATCATATTTCATTCCATTAGTTTCACTGCTTTCCTCATCAAATACAGGAACTGCAATAAGAGCAGGAGAGATATTATCATATTTATTTATATCTTCAGCAGCAAGCAGATATATCCCGTTCTCCAAATTTTCAAATTTTACATATCCTGAACTGTCTGTATGTTTTATAATACCGCTTATTTTTTTAGCCGATGCCTCCCTGAAAATACTCTCTGCAGCTTTTTGCATCTTATCAGCTGTTTCAAGCTCATTCAGATCAATACCGCATGTCTTAAGCTCACCTGTCAGCACATATTTACCATCAGCAGTTTCTCCGGCTTTTATCAGTTTTAAAGCAACATCACTGTTACTGGTTTTATTTCTGCTTTCTTCAAGATATACCGATATCGAGCCTTTAGTTTTTTTTGTTTCTTCAGTATTTACAGTATTCTTTGAAACAAATCCTACAGAGAATACCAGGATAAATACTACAATGATTATTTTTCGCATCCTCTATCCCCCTTCATCTCTTTTTTTCTAAAAACAAATATACCAGCTGCTGAAAAGACAACTGGCAGACTATAAAAAACAAATTCTCGAAATGAGATAATATTCTTTTTTATTTCCTTTTTTACCGATTCTTTATAAGAAATGCGGTAACCAGTAACAACCAGACGATGTGTATTCAATCCATATGGTGTACAGGTTATCAAAGAAACAAGGTCTTTATCATCCTGAATAGAGTAATTGACTTTTTCAGGCAGAACAGTTTCAATCCTGCTTATCTTATATGCCATTGTTTCATCAAGTACATTTATATAAAACAGATCACCCGTCTTAAGCTCATCCAGACGCGTAAACAACCGGCTTGACGGCAGTCCTCTATGTCCTGTAAGAGCTGCATGGGTATTTTTACCACCCGTTGGAAAAGAACTGTCCTGTATATGGCCGGCTCCGGTACTAAGCACACTGTCACTCGTTCCATGATATATCGGCATGTTGACATTTATACACGGTATCTCTATACTGCCGATCATTCCGTTTCCAATATCAAGAATATCCTCATATTTAAATTCTCTGGAGGCAGGTATTCCTTTTTGATTCATATACAGCTCCATGTTCCATTTTTCAGCCTCTTCAATCATGCAGCGCTTATCTTCAGCAGCTGTATCAGTCGTTTTTTCTTTATAAGTAGCTATCTGCCCAGTCTGTGACTTGGATTCAATACAATTGGAAATGACAGGATAGCTTACAAGTGCAAGTCCTGTCATAAAAATCACAATATCCTTTTTTAGAAATTTGAAAAGACTATTCTTTTTCATTTTTCTTCTTTTTAATCAGAACAGCTGCCATAACTGCTGTACCTGCACAGACTAATACTATAGTTGCAGCAGAACCGGTAGCAGGCAGTTTAGACCCGACTTTGTTTACTACTTTTATATTAAATGTACCCGTATCTACATTTGTTGATAGAGATTTCTCATACTCACTGTGTACCCCTGTATAAAACTCTTTAAATTTAGCTGTTGCCTCTAAACTTCTTAATGTTTTATCAGTTGCCCCGTCTCCTTTTATGTATTCTGTTCTGTTGTCTGCTCCATAAACAGCCTTTACATCTATTTCGATTGGATCCTTTAATAGTCTGTATCCATCCGGGGCCTTAGTTTCTTTAAGAAAATACACCTGTGAATCAAGGCCAATTATATTAAACGCACCGTTTTCGTCTGAGACTATTTCCACCGCTTCTGAAGGCGATGCACTTCCTGCTACACTGTCCCTGCTGATAACGGTGTATCCATCGCTCTTGGAAGCCTTTTTTACATATACCTCCTGAGTACAGTCTTTATCACTGTATAGTTTAAATTTAGCTCCCTCCAGTTTTCTTTCTGGCACCTGATCATTTGCTTTAATACCATCCATTCTAAATGTAAAACATACAACTGTATCCCATGGTGTCTCGCCTGTCTGTCCCGCACCATCAGCGTCCGGGTTGTTACTGTACTCAAGTTTTACATCATTCTCGAATCCCGGCCGCCCTGTATCAAGCTGAGCATCTTCGTTTAAAACAGCATCATATTCAATCAGAATCTTTTGACCATATACTTTTTCAGTTTCCGGTTTGTTCCCTGCTTCATCACTGTAGTAATACCTGTTTATCACTGCTTTTAGATCCATGATCTGAATCTGAAATGTTTCACCGTCATCAATACCTTCAGTAACCACACGATAGTCTGTATCTTTTTGAAGCGTCATGCTTCCTATCTTAACTTTTACACTGTCTGGAACAAAAGTAAGTGCACTGTTCATTTTATCGTGGACTGCATAATAATACGTATCATAACCGTTCATATCAGGTACATATGAATTATACCGGTAGGGAACTGTCTGCCCTATTTCAAAGTCAGCCACATCATTCCATCCATCACTGTTTATCCCGATATTTTTTCTATTGTCATCTTCCTGGATCTGTTTCTGAATAACCGGGAAATCCGACTTTATATCGACTGTCATATCTGGATTGGCAGTGTTTACCATACAAAGCGATGCTGCACTGTGTGTACCCTCAACATTTGTGACTTCGTCAATGAGATACCATCCATAATCGACATCCAGGGTATAGCTTTCTTCAGTGCCTTCTGGAACCGTTACAATCTGCGTAGGTTTATTTCCAAGTCTTACTATTTCATTTCTCAGACTTTCTACAAAATACCTGAAATCAGAATATACTGTTTCATTTTTCTGATTATGATTTACATCATTTGTTACCAGATTATTATTCATAGACTGGATATAATCGATAATTGCATACTCACTGTCTTTCTTTGTTGCATTCTTAAGTGCCTGAACATACAAAGGATTAATTGTATAATTGATACTTTCCATCCCGTCACTGTTTAGAGCATCAAAGACCTTATACACATTAAACTTCTTTCCTGCAAGTGACTGCACCTTGCCGTTATCTCCAGTATGAGCATTTATAGTTATATGTCCCTGCTGTGCAGCACTGACTTTTGAAAAAATATCACCGCTGCCGTTATATACGGATACTGCTGCTGCACTGCTCAATGAAAGAATGCATGCAAGTGCTGCCGTTCCTATTTTTCTTAAATTAATCTTCATAATTTTTCTTCTCCCTTTTTTTCTTAATAATATATAAGCATATACAGACCCCTGCTCCAGTCACGATCAGCATCATAGAACTTCCTGTTCCCGGCAGAAGTGACCCGCGCCTGTTTATCACTGTCATACTTCCGGTATACAATCCGTTTTCTACTGTAAGACTGTTATTTTCATCATCTGTTTTCACAGCTTCATCGTTTATATAAAAACTGAATTTCCCATCCTCGCTTCTTAACGAAACCTTTAAAGGAGCTTCAATTTTTCTATATCCCGCAGGCGCCTTTGTCTCAAGAAGGTAATACTCTCCTGCTACTATTCGGTCAAAATTTACTCTTCCCTCCTTATCTGTTGTCCCCTTTCCAATCGGATCGGTACAGTCTTTATCACTGTATAAAGTGAATTCTGCATCTTCCAGTGTTTTGCCGGCATCATTCTTTTTAACAAGTCTTAAGTTCCACAGGTTGATCTCGTTTTTAACAGTAACTGTCAAATCATCATTTTCATCAATAAAAAAAGCACCGCTGTTTTCGGTACCGTTCATATCTGAAACCGATGCATTTCCAAGACTGTCGATTTCAAAATAATATTTAGTTTCATTCAGCTTATAACCTTCAGGAGCCTTTACTTCACAAATATAATACAGCGACGGCTTCAGTCTGCTCAATTCTGCTTCTCCGTTTTTATTACTTACCAGGCTTCCTACCGTTTTATCGGCAGTAACATCATAAATTTCAAACTTCGCATCTTTAAGCGCTTCGCCTGTGTCTTTATCGACTTTTTTTATTTTGAAGCGGTTTGGACGGTCTGTAACATTCAGTTCGCTGCTCACTATATCAGCAGAATTGTTTTCTGCAGTCAGATTGAACTCAATATCTTTGCCGGTATGATATCCATCAGGCGGCTTCACCTCACTAAGAATATACTGTCCCAGATGAAGACCATTTAACTCTCCATACCCGTTTTCATCTGTTGTAAGTGTTCCTGCCAGATCTCCTGCTTTATTTATAACAGTTCCCTGAGGGGAGAGAATATCATTTTTTGCAGTAATATTATAAACTGCACCTCCCAGTTTTTTTCCTGTCTCTTCATCACTTTTGACAATCGAGACTTTACCCATAATACGGTTGTTAACTGCATTCATTACAGGCGCTTCCGGGGTGTAGGACGTTGTAAAACTTACCTTGTTTTCCTGACTTGCAGTATTGTAGTAAGCATGAATATAGTACTCGCCGTCTTCCGGCATCTGTTTCCATGCCCTCCATACTCCATCACTGTCCTTAGAAAGTTCGACCCATTGAATATCATCTTGATCGCCTGCCGCAGACCATGTCGGGAACTTTACAAGCGTTACCGCTTCAGGAACTCCAGACACTTCAAATAAAATATTATGCCTGTCCATCAGCATTGACGAAAATTTAACAGTTACTTCCTGACCTTCCATCTGAGCATTGAATACCTTCCTTTCCTCAGCATCATAGAGACTAAATTCCTTGATATAACGGCTCGATTCACTGTAACCATCGGGTACAGTTTCTTCTATCCTGAATCTTCCTTCATTTGTATCAGTATGCTGAAGCATACCGCTTTTATATACCCGATTCTGTGCATCATAGCTCAGAGAAGAAAACTGTTCAAATGTATTTGAATTTTTATTCCACTGCTTCAACTCAAATCCTGCATTAGCCACATTTTCTCCAAAATTATCACTTTTGCTTATTTGTATCTCAGTTCCATGAATCCACTTTACCTGAGTATATAATTTCATAACATCTGGATCCCATACCCACGTTCCTTCAGTCTGATTAGAACCCGAACCAGTTTTTATTGCTAAAGCTGTAAATCTGCCACACTGACTCCCGGTTACGTTAGTCAAAGGCATATCCGATGATCCGTTCAAAGGGGCAGTAAAATAAAAACTCTGTCCTCCATATACAACTGCCGTACCGCCAGTCTGCGTTGCTGTTGTTCCTGCAATATGTATAGTAACATCACTGTTAAGAGGTATATTGACCGTTGCACCATTTCCTGCATCAAATTTAACAGTATTTGTAATTTGAATATTATTTGCTATATCTAAACTAGCAGAAAAGCTTGCTTCACTACCATCCGAAGCTGAACTAGGATTAAATTTTGCATAT
The DNA here is from genome assembly GCF_019125875.1 of Erysipelatoclostridium sp. MSK.23.31. Lineage (NCBI taxonomy): Bacteria > Bacillati > Bacillota > Erysipelotrichia > Erysipelotrichales > Coprobacillaceae > Thomasclavelia > Erysipelatoclostridium sp. MSK.23.31. The sequence continues at coordinate 7,394 of NZ_JAHOCB010000001.1, forward strand.
CCAGGTTCCGGCAAAGCGACTATCCTTCTGCAGATATTCATTATGTTAGTGCCATATGTTCCTCCAAAGGCAGCATTGAATCCTGACTCACTGAATCCATTCCAGTCCCCGCTGTAGGCACCGCTCAAAAATATATGTGTCAGCAAATATTTAACATCATCATTAGTAAGATAACTGTCATTAGGACATATTGCTGCTTTTAAATCATATCCTGGAGCAAATTCTCCTGTAGCACCAGGCCCTCCAAAACCATAGTACATAAGTTTTCTTACAGCTTCATTATTTTCAATAACCTCGGCAACATACTGCCCGTTTGGCGGAGTATTTTTACTTGATTCAAGACAGTATGCCCACTGTCCGTCATATTTTGTCGAATATGTACTCCATCCCTTCAAGCCTGGTACTTTTCTTGCCCACCATTCCGGATAGCGAATATTTTTTACTCTGGTAAATTCATGCGGTATGCTGCTGTCCCATGCCTTTACACTGATCTGATTACTAAACGACAGGGAAAACATCGTCAGGAGCATCATTACAGTTTTGCACATTACAGAAAACATTGATTTTTTCTTCATAAATACGCTTATCCTTTACTATATTTGCCTTTTATCGTCGTGCTTAGGACTATTTATTATGATGCAAGTTTAAAACATCATTTTACTTCTCTGATATAGGTTTTACATTCAAACACATTGAATAACCATTCAAATAAAAAAGACAATCTTTCGATTGCCTTACTTATGGTTTGAATATCCATTTTAATTTATACATATTTAAAACTACTTTTCATACCCACCATAGCTATATCTTCTATGTTCACCCATTGAATTGCCTGTACAGCTATAGTCGCTTTCTAATTTATTGATTGCATCTCTTGATGAAACAGTTGACTCTACCCTAAAACCACAGTGTTTGCATTCAGCCCAGTAAACCCATACTTTCGGCGGTTGAACCGGTTTATTTTCACTGCTTCCACCTGTATTTCCACCTGTGCTTCCGCCCGTTGATCCTCCAGTATTTCCGCCTGATGACGAACCACCTGAGCTTGAACCACCGCTGTTTCCTCCGGTTGATCCTCCACCTGAAGGCTTATTACTACCGCCTGTGTTTCCTCCAGTCGTTCCGCTGTTCCCTCCTGCTGTTCCTGACGAATTAGAAGAACCTGTTCCGCCTGACGATCCTGAACCGCTGCTTACTACCTTATTCCCTCCGGCATCTGTTTTCTTCTTAACTGTATTCTTTATACTCTTTGTCCCATCTGGATTAGTAACTTCTTCCTGTACTACCACCTCATCAGAAGCTACTGCCGGCGGTGCAGTAACAGTTACTTTTACATCTTTTTCAGTTTTGTTTTCATATTTATCCTGAATAGACACTTTTAATGTATATTCACCTGGCACATTTGCATCTATACCTGAAAGATCAAATGTATAATCACTTATTTCAGAAAAATCAGTAACTGGCAGCAGTGATTTAAAATCAAAAGTATTTAAATCCGTTCCCTGCAGGATTTCTATGTTTTCAGGTGCTGTCATGGATGGGGCTTTAGTATCCTTTACCTCTACCTTCTGTTTAAAAGTATCCCCGTAATATTTTAACTCAATGGTATATTTTCCAACAGCCGGATATTCTTTTTCTTCTACACCTGTGACATTGCCTGCTTCATCCTTGATTTCAACCTTTTCATTTTTTAAATCCGAAGTAATTTTTGTGTTGTGCTGCAGAGTATGAACATCTTCTTTATCAAACCCATTCGTTTTGACCAGATTTTCAAATTTTGGTTCATATTTTTCACCATATTCAACAGTAATCGTCTTACTGTTCTTTAATAAAAGCTCCGGCGCTGTATCTCTAAGTGCCCAGTAAGTACCACCCCCAACAGCCGCAATAATAACCGCTGCAGTTACACCTGCAGCAATTTTTTTATTTTTTGTATCCAAGTATTTTTCAATAACCTTCATTTTACCTCATTCTCCTTATCCCTAATTTTATTATATATATCTATTTATTTTTTTTCAATCTGCTTAGACAATATAGAAACTCTAATACCTCTATATTATTTGATTTCAATACTATGAATTTTGAGAAAATAATAATTCTTAGCTGTATATATCAATCCGCCGAGATGGGGAGTTCTCTACTGTTTATTTACAGGCGGATTAATTACAACAAAAAATGTACCAGTGACTGGTACATTACTTCATATATTCTGTTTAGGAACATCTCTGTTTCCTATATACTTCTGTATGATACCATATTATCACTTTTTTTAGTCATTGTAAATGCCAACTTTGTGCCACTTTTTTGCCACCTTTTGTGCCAACTTTGTGCCAACTCATTCTTATTTTCATAAATTTTATCATTATATTAGTTATTTTCCTAATTTTTTTCTCATTTTATAAATTTATACCAATGAATTTTCACCCCTTGACAAGCTTATTTTTTTGAACTTTTTTGAAATTTTTTTAATATATTTTTCTTATTAAAATCCGGTTTTTAGGTTTTTAACGTTATTTTGAAATGTTTTTTTCATTTCGCAAAATTTTTATCTGTTTAAACGTACTGCTGTCTTTTCAAATACACATCCTGAGTATAATAGTTTTTTGTATATTTGTCGTAATGATACAGTACCAGTTTTATGTCATACAGACTGCAGAAATTTATCACTTCTACAAGCGCCACTGTCAGTCCTGTTACATAGACATCCAGTTCGATATCTCTATATTCACGAATCCCATGTCTCTTCATTAATGCATCGACTGCCTTTTTAATTGACATTTGCATATAATACATATTCTTAACATCTCTAAGCTCTTTATTGAAAATACATCCTTCTATATCTTCAAATTTATGTCTTCCTTTAAACAGCTCAACAGCTATTCTTTCCATTCCTTTCACCCCAACTTTAACATTTGTACCAGTCACTGGTACATTTTTATACTAAGTATCCATTAACCTGGATCTTCTTTTCGTATTTCTCAAGTAATTCAATAGACTCATCTAACAGAGCAGCTAATTCGTTCAGTATGTACCCTGATTATTTATTATCTCACTCTTGATCACGTCATCTAAATATTCAACTTCTTCAATTTCCATAACATCTGTAACCCCCAGTATTGTTTCAACAAAGATACATCCGTAATTGTACAGATGACAATTTACCAGTGTATCGTTATAACTGTTTCTTAACGAGGGAGTGTTTACATATTCTTCATAACTTATTGCCTTTATTGTATTGCACATTTTTACTGTCTCCTTTGCAAGTTTAAATTCAAATCATCATATTATTAATAATTATCCAATTAAAATATACACTTATACGCTGTTGCAAAACCGCTTAACAGACTCAGCATAGTAAATACAAGAATTTTTGATTCCAACCTAATATCACCCACTCCCTTCATCTTGCTAATAATTACTAAAAAAAACAATCAATCCATTTGTCAAAACTATCGCAATCAATACGGCCAGATCGTCATTCCAGTCATCTTTATATTCTCCTTGCTTTCTTTATGTACCAGTCACTGGTACATTTTTATTTATGCTTTTTCAGTTATAACTGTTCAGAACAAAAATAGATAACAGCCGAGCACAGCAAAAAGAGCAAATAAAACTGCTTCGCAAAAACATATAAACATTACTGTAGAACCAGAATATCTATGCCAGTTACATGACACTGCTTCCCGAAAATCTCTTATAGAAAGTACTATTCTTACAATTTTATTTTTACTTCTGTCAGAGTCACTCGCAGAACCTCTGTAACTGCCTCTTATTTCATCAACTGCATCGTCTCCCCATCTGTATAGATGATATAAACAGGCTGCCAGACATACTGCTATATAAATAATTTTTAATATTTCTTTCATATCTTTACTTCTCCCATATGATATTTATTTTTAATTATGCCTAATCACTATCTCATCTATGCTTACCTCTAATGCATCTGCTATTGCTTTTACATAGCTGATCCGTGGATCCTTTGTTTTGCCTGATATAATTTTTCCTAAATTAGATTCGTTTAAATCAGTAATTTTACTTAATCTATATAATGTAATATTCTTTTCTTCCATTATTTTTTTAATCTTCTCTATATTCATTTTTTCTCTCCATATTCAAACACATTTGATTACTGTTAATTTTTACAGTATAATTTAATTGTTCTTATTTTGAGGAGGGGGAATACTTGTGTTTCAGTTTTTTAAAAAAATTTATTATATAATTAACATTTACGCCAATCGAATTGTAGAAGCAATAGACAAATCAGCAACTCAAATAAATAAAATTAGAAATTATCTGAATTCTAAAGACAGACTATTACAATTTTTAATAATAAACCTTTTTAGCGCTATAGTAATTTTTATCATGTTTAAAAATTCGACTGCAGCTCTTTGCTATTTGATTATCTCTATGTATACACTACTCTATGATGCAATTCTATCATTCTTGACTTCAGCTTTAAAAATAATAAGCAAGTTAATTTTAAAACTTCCGGTTTTTTTCAAAGTTTTATCTATCGTTATTGCCACATTGGTTTTCTTCATTTTATTCTCATTAGCATCATTTGTAGTTGCAGTAATTTTTACTGACAGTTTTATTTCAGAAAATGATTTTTTTGCCTATATACTCACCTGTTTATTTTCTAGTTTATTTGCTATGATGTTATTATCATTATTATATAATTATGTGTTTTATAAAAATTCAAACAGTGATTTAGCATTCTATACAGTTAATACGCTTCTTTATTTTATAATCGGTATCTGTTTTACAGCACTTTTCGGCCTTAAAGATGCAATTATTAATTATGCAGAGTGGTATATAACTGTCGAAAACGGCAAGGAACTTGCCAAGCTTTTTTACAGTACTTACCATTTTACTATAGCAGATGCTATAACTATTTTAATGTATTGGATTTTTGCCTTGTCATTATGCTTTCAGACAACACACAAAGTAGCAAAAAAAGCCGTTACAAACCAAAATAACTCCAAATCTGTAAACGAAAATGAATCAAATTCAGAATAAATTAAAGATAAAATACATTCGAATGTTATAAGCACCGCCCATAAAAAAACATGACAAAACACGAATGAGACAACACTATGGAACAAAGGATATTTTGTCATCAGCTCAACCAGAGGTATAAATAAACAAGGTAAGCTAAATGTTATAACCAATAACACCGGCAGATAGATCATACATATAATAAACGCGATAGGTAAGTATATACTTTCTAGTATGCTTTTGTCTAAATTAGTTTCACTTCTGCCCTTTAAACAGCAAATTCTGATTGCAAAAACCAAAATACTCAGTAAAATTAAGGATTCTAACTTTGTATAAAAATTTGGAATAAACCAATTTAAAGCATCATTTATCCATTCATTTATCCATTCATTTGTCATCCAGAATCATCCCCTTACCCTTTAAAAATCCATTAGTATATCGATCTTTCCAAAACGTACCAGTCGCTGGTACATTTATTATTTAAGCCTGTAGCACTACATATCGGCTTAATTTTTTTTAACACTTCCGCACGTTTTTCTTGAAGATATTTCAAGTAATCACTCATTTTTCGTTCACCCCGCCCTTTTCTGTCTCAAACCAGTATTCAACATCCTCATCAGTATGTTCCTCACAGTATCTTTCTGCTTCACTTTTTGTATAAAATACAATATCTGTTTCTATTGGCTCCGATATTGCAACCTTCTTTTCACATGGGATTTCATAATAATCAGTCATATCAGGATTATAGACAGTTTTAGTCCCTATATATGTACCATAACATTGATACCAGATTATATAGTTGTTTTTCACAACACCTATTCCATTTTTTTCTAAATATTCTTCATAGTCTGAATTAAATTTATCCATTTCCTCTCCTCCCCTCAAAAACTTTTCTCTTTCTGCAGTACAGTGAATACAGACCATTATTTTTTACTTTTAAGACACTGTATCCGCTCCCCTTTAATTCTTCATATAGAATCCGAACCCGTTCTTCGGTCAAATCACGTTGATAAAGAAAATATTTCCTTTTTATAAGACTATCCGTTATCTTGTCACCTGAAACTTCTTTTGGTTCGCTAAATGTACCAGTCACTGGTACATTTAGCTCCTCAGAGTAATAGTTTCCTTCTTCTTTCTCTTCAAATACAAGTTCCGTAAATTTTTCTCCGCGCTGATATTTAAGTAAAACAGGTAATATATCAGCCATTACTTCCTTATTATCTGCATCTAGATAACCCCCAACAACTGACCCGCAGATTATTGCGCCATCGTTATCAGTAATTACAGTACTGTACTGATAATTCTGTATAATGAATTTTGCGATATTCTCTGCCGTTCCTTTAAAATAATATTTTTTATTCTGGAACTCAGTGATGTGACCCATATACACACGTTCTTCTCTCATGCTTTATCCTCACCTTCATACACTTCGACGTTCAGTAAAAGAGCCATATTAAACAATGCTTTAGAGGCAAGACGAGCTCGTGATCGCGGACTCTTGTTCAACATTTCATCGATTTCAATATTTCTTAAAAACTTCACATATTTATAATAGATATATTCAAGCTCATCTTTATCACTCAGCTTCGATATAGCTTTAAGAACTTTTTGAATATATTCAAGCTGACGATCACGCCTGTCTATTTTATTAATTTCCTTTGCATCATAATTCAGACAGTTTATAATGCTTATAACAGAATCATTTCCTGTACCGCTGCCTATTTCATAAATATCCTTGAATTCGTGCAGTTTATACAGATCACTGAAATGCTCCATTTCATGCCTGGCAGCCTGAATACTTTTATTTTTATCCAAAAGATCTATATAACTCATTACAATCCCCCCTCTACTATATCTTTTCTATTTATACACCTGCTGATTCTTTAAGCTCTGTTATTAGTTTTATCATTTCCTCAAGCATGATCTGTTCTTTTTTCCACTCAACACCGTTTATCTTATTTTTCAGCAGATATAGGTTTGTTTGGATTTCAATAACTAATTCTGACACTGAATAATGAGTGACACTTTCATCAGTTTTATCCGGCCTGCTATACGGTTCGTCGATATCATCGTCATCATCATCTGTATCATCAAAATCATCACAATTAATATCATCTTCACCGTACTTTTCGTAATCTTCATTTTCACCTTCATCTGAAGTATCTTCTTCTAAAGACAGTGTTTCTTTATAATCTTTTATAGTTGTTAAAGATATATCGCCCGCATTATCTTCAACAAACTTCATCTGATTTTCATCATCCATTTCCGAAATTTCCAGTGCTTCATTTAAAGTAATTTCATCATTCTTTACAAGTTCCTTTACCGTTTCAACTGCATTGTTGATAATTTTTTCATAATTACCGACCTGTGTCTTTCCCAGACCAGTATCTCTGGCAATTAATTCCTGTACTCTCCCCGGCATTTTTTCACCGCGTTCTTTTTTTATACGGTAGACTTCCTTCAGGTCTTCTATTGCAGTAAGCATTTCGCCTGGTGTATAAGGCTTCCCGTTTATATTGTTCAAGTGAAGACGTCTCACGGCATCTACATCATCATAGCTTTTTACTTTTGCGGGAATGTATTCATATGTAGAATCACCCTTATTAATGTTGTGACAAATTGCCAGATACCGTCTGTGTCCTGCAACTATTTCATACTTATGATCCTCATCGTCGATTTTTCTTAATACCAGATTATGATCTAAGCCGTCTTCAGCAATATCTTCTGCAAGTTCTTCAATATCACCAGTATCTCTGTTTTTTGGTGCAGATCTTATATCTTTGTAATAAATATACTGAATATCATCTTTGTTCTTCTTTTTAGTTTTTACTCCTTCAAATGCTCCTAAAATACTGCTTGCCATATTAATCTGCCTCCCTTACAATTTCATTGGCCAGTTTTTCATAATCCCTGGTTACCGAAGCTCTGCGATATCTTTTGGCCAGTGGCTGCTGCTTCATTCTTGCCCTCTTCACCGCATATCGATGAAATCTTATTTTTGTATCGAACACAAGATCATCCAGATTATCATCGAGTACTTTTACATCATCTGCCGTACTTTTTAGATCATTGACCTGTGTAAATAAGATCTTGTATTTTATGTCATAATCACAGAGTTCTTCAAGTTCATTTATCGTTGTTGACATCCCGTCAAGGGAATCCGGTTCAACCACAGTTGGAATTACTGCCATATCTGTGACAAATAGAATCTCCGCGGTCAGTTTATTAAAATAAGGTGATGTATCATTAATAATAAAATCATAATCTCTTAAAATCAGATTCATCTGATCTGTTATCACATGATCTGCTATTTCTTCAGATGCCAGAAACTGATTGCCGGGCAGTATATCCATATCATACCGTGTCTTATAGATGCATCTTCTTACATCAGTTCCTCTCATCATATCAATAACTGTTTTCCTGTAATTTCGTTTGGACAGTCCTTTTGTAGTATTGCACTGCGGATCATAATCTACTAACAGCACTTTATAACCTTTTTTAGCAAGTGAGTAGCCAAGGTTTTTTGTAGTTGTTGTTTTCCCGCATCCGCCTTTGCGGTTAACGATTGTAATAATTTTTGCCATTTTTATTTCCTCCATTTTGTACCAGTCACTGGTACATTTTTATTTCATTATTTTTTTGATAAGATACACATTCACTGTAGATGCAAACGAAATTATCAGGGCATATGTTGTTATATTTTCAAGATTTGCTGCATTTCCGCTTATTGCATACGCTGCAATAGATACTGCAATCATTGCCGTATCTATAATCAGTGCTGCTGTTAAAATAAACAGAAATATATATGCCGGTAAATTGGAATTAATTATTTTTCTTATGTACTCTCCTGTTTTTTTCACTTTTCTACCTCCATGTATTTTCCTTCGGTTACAATCCAAAAGTTCTGATCATAAATTCATCTTCTCACTCCTTCTCCTGTGTCTATATGCCTCTGTTCTGCAGTTTCAGAACAGATAAAAGCCCAATAACCACCAGCTCCTTGTTCTCGGCATTTATAACTGCAGCCAGTCTGTTCCTGATATTCTGCTGATTATATCTAAATACTTTTTTCTCTTTTTTATAGGCTTTTAATCTGCTCACTGAATTTTCAACTGCCTGTATCATATTGTCCGAAATTTGATAATTTTTAAGGTGTGACAGGTTTCTGATCAGCCATGTAATATTGTCAGAAATCATACTGCTGCTCTTTGAATCAGTCCGTTTCTCTATACGCCTGCAGCTGTATATAAATTCTACAGCATACCAGTGCTGTATCTTTGCCATACACACATCCTTGAACAGTTTCACGGTTTCTTTATATTTTTCTGTATTCTGGTTGATCGATGCAGTTGGCGAAAGATTGATTTTATAACTATTTTTTGTATTTGCTTTCATCGTCTTATAGCTGTTTATGTAATCAAGACTGTACCATATGCTGTCGAATCGCTTCTGAGCCTCTGCCTTATCAAGCACTGCCCCTCTTAAAGCTAATATCTGCTGTATTTTCCAGAGTTCGTTATTAATATCACTGAGTGCATCGTTATACATCTGTGTATTTACTGTTCGCACATCGCTGAAACCATAGCTTCTTTTTGCATACTTTAATGTACGTATATTTCGGTATCCGCTGAAAATCTTAGAAAGAGCCGTTGATGCCTTAAAGCAGAGACGAAGTCTGAAATTATTAAAGTTGGCTTTTTTCACTGCTGCATCATCACTGCTGTTATAATTGAAATATCTTGTTTTCTTAGGAGATATCAGAATTTTTTTCTTTACCGGACATCCGTTTTCATCAGTTTTGACTGCCCCTTTTTTGCATCTGCAGATGGCCTCAGGATCATCTTTACTGCATGTTCTACCGGTAATTTTATTTATATACATAGTACGGGCATAGACTTCTTCAATTTCCCGTTCACGTATGTAAAGCTCACGTTCAAAAGCAATAACATCCACGTAGTGTCCTTTACCTCTTCTTACAAACTTATAAGCAAACAGCAGTCTTTTATAATGCAGACTTATTTCAAACATGAATTTTTTTATAAACTCATGCTGATCATTTTTTGACAGATCCTTTGGATACATCACCTGTAAATAAACACAGTAGTTTTTACTTCTGGTAACAGTATCTTCAAACGCCACAAGTTTGTTGACTGCAGCTTCAAGATTAGAAGAATTTGAATAGCAGTCTTCTTTTATAAATGTATAAATAAACTTTTTATCTTTGATTGTGTTGTATTTAACGAACTTGCCGTTGTTGTATAGTTTTTCCTCATTTAGCATTTTCTCTGCATTGGGCATGGCTGATCTCCTCGTCTAAATTAACATTAAAGGGACTTTAATGATTTTTATTTTATCTATTTGCCGGTTTTGACTTGAAAACACGGCCAAAAATTGATAGAATTTTTCTAGAAACAGACAGGGTGACACACTGGGTACTGGGTACACTGGTGGTATCGTCAGGGCTTGCGGGTGCATCCTGATAATTCATGTAATCTCTCTCCTTGTGGTGAGTAATTACTGATTATGATCTCGTTAATGTTTCACTGCTGCACTTTTAAGTGACACCTGGGAATATTGATGGATTTTATCTGTTTTGACTTATCACTTTGCCGAGTGGGTAAGATCTAAATAGCCGAGAGGCTATTTTTTCTTTTTGTCAAAATCAATAATGTAATCCATCAATTCTCCAGGTGACATTTCAAACGCCGTAGAGAGTTTTATTAACGTCTTCATTTTTATATTTTGTGATGCTGTATTTTTAACACCTTGATACCATCTGCTTCTGCATTCATTCTCCTGGTGATACAAGTTATCGAGATAAGCAGAACTGTATCTGAACTTTTCCTGCAGTTCGATCAGTGCAGGTATTAGATTTTTTTGAAAAGACTTCGTAATGTTGTCACAGCTTATTTTTATTGCTTCATCGCGTGTGAACCCCAAGTTATTTTGTAAATTTTTAATTCCCTGACTGATTTTCGATTTAGCCACCATTTTATCTCACCTCCCTTCAAAACATATTTAATATAACAAAAAAAGCGACTAACAGAATACAGTTTGTCGCTTCGTATATATTCATTCATAACCTCTCCAAATAATCAGACAGAGTTATTGAAATAAAATTATGGTGCCGGCAACTGGATTTGAACCAGCAACCTATCCATTACGAGTGGATTGCTCTACCGTTAGAGCTATACCGGCATAAGTAACCGCATTCATATTATAACACTTTATTCCTTGTCATAAAATATCTTTTTTTATTTATCTTTTTTTAATGTTATCTATTTGGTAATCATTAAAATAATGATATAATATTCTATCGGAGGGAAAGAACATGTATATTAAAGATGATGAAATAAATAGGATATTTAATGAAAAAAACTGGAAAATTGCTCACAGTTATTATAAAGATAATGTAATCACAAACATGTCCGTTCTAAAACAGGGAAATGAGTACCACATTGATGGTACTGTTGAAATATATGGTCGTAGTAGTACTTGTCATATCGTCGTAGATACTGGAGGAAAAATAAATAATTTTGAATGTGATTGCCCTTATTGCCATAATGATGAATTAGCATGTGGTCATATTGGGGTACTATTATTAAAATTTTATAGTTTAGAAATGTCTGAAATTCCTTTTCAGTTTAATCAAAAAATTGATTACAAAGCAAAAATTGAAGCCTTTGAACGCGTTCGTGAAGAAAAATTAATTCAAACAAAACTCGAAGAATCAAAAAAATTAATTACCGACTACACTAATCAGCAAGATCCTCAACTAACAAATGATTCATTGATTGATTTAATTCCTAATATTAATTATTCATTTAATCGAATCTTGATTAGTTATCGAATTGGTCAAAATAAAACTTACTTAATAAAAAATCTTAAAGAATTCATATATAACTATCGTTATCACAATGTATATACTTACGGTAGTCAGTTAACAACCGATTACAATCGTAAATCATTTAGTTCAGAAGCATTAAAACAAATTGATTTTATTCGGGATAATAGCGAATTTATTGATGATATTGAAAGATATCGTTCTATTGATATTAACAAATATAATATTGATGAATTTTTTGAAACATATCTCACAAATCTTAACATCAATATGTTTTTTACCACTATTGATCTAAATAATTTAACAATCAACATCGAAGATAAAGAAGATTACTTTGAAATATCACTTTTGCCATTAGGCGGCCAATTAATTATTGGTAACCAATATTTATATTATTTAGACAAAAACATTTTAAATCGTTACAGTCTTAAAATGTCTAAAATTACTAAAAAACTGATTTCTAAATTAGATAAAGAAAATCTCATTGTCGCAAAAGAAGATTTTGGTTATTTTGGCAAATATATCATTGATCAAATCTTACCTTATATTGCCATTACAGGAGCTAATATCGACGATTATATGCCTAGTGTGATCACTTTACTTACTTACGTTGATTTGAATAACTTTGGTGATTTAACAATCAATCTTGAATATCGTGATGATGAAGGTAATATATTATTTGACGGTAAATATATTGACAGTTATGAAACCAAGCTGCCACTCAACGTTGATACAGCACTAGCAATGATTGAAGATTACGCGCAATATGATGAACTAACGAATATGTATTTAATCACCAATAACGATGAAGATATATACTATTTTATAAAAAATATTTTGCCTAAATTAAATAGATATTGTGATGTATTTGTCAGTGAAGACATTAAAAATATTAATAAACCTAAAAACATTTCTTTAAACATTGGTATCCGTTTAAAAAATGATCTATTAGAGATTGATTTAGACAGTATTAATGTTTCAAAAGATGAAATCCGAGATATTTTAGAATCATACCAAAAACACAAAGCCTATCATCGTTTAAAAAATGGTGAATTTGTGAATTTAGAAGATCAAACTTTAAATGAAGCCTATAATTTAATTCAAGATTTAAATCTTGAAAACAAAAATATTCAAGATGGCGCTATCATAGTCGATAAATCCAAAGCATTATTCTTAAACGAATTAATACAAGATAGCGAAACAATTAATTTTAACCGTAACCAACAATTCCAAGAACTCATCAACCATCTAACTAACTGCAATATCAATAATTATCCTGTTCCTGAACCATTCAGTGATATTTTAAGAGATTACCAATGTACTGGTTATAAATGGATCAAAACAATGAGCGATTATGGATTCGGAGGAATTCTTGCTGATGATATGGGATTAGGAAAAACCTTACAAATGATTACTGTATTAGAAGACGCTAAAAAGAATCACAAAGCTAGTATTGTAATAACCCCAGCAACCCTAATATTAAACTGGCAGGATGAAATAAAAAAATTCTCAAACGATCTCAATGTCCTATGTATTAGTGGAACATTATCCGTTCGTAAAAAGATGATTGAACAAATAAACAACTACGATGTTATCATTACATCATATGATTATATAAGAAGGGATTTTGAATTATATAAACCATTTAAATTTGAATATATTGTTCTCGATGAAGCTCAATACATTAAAAACCAAGCAACAAAAAATGCCAGAGCAGTAAAAGAGTTACATGGTACTCATCGTTTTGCACTAACAGGTACCCCAATTGAAAACTCACTTGCAGAGTTATGGTCAATTTTTGATTTTTTGATGCCTAACTATTTATATAATTACAATTATTTTAGAGAACATTTTGAGCGTCCAATCGTTCGCGATGAAGATAAAGATGCTCAAATTCGTTTAAAGAAAATGGTTGAACCATTTATTTTAAGAAGAACAAAACAAGAAGTTTTAGAAGAATTACCTGATAAGATTGAGAATAACATTAAGATTGCTTTTAATAAAGAAGAAGAAAATCTGTATATAGCTAATTTAAGTCAAATTAATAGCGAACTTAAGACAGCATTAGACGTTGAACGAATTGATAAAATTCAAATTCTAGCAATGATGACACGATTACGTCAAATCTGCTGCGATGCTAGAATTCTATATAATGAAATTATTGGTCCTAGTTCAAAAATGAAAGCTTGTCTAGATATAATAAAGAAAGCTAAAGAAAACAATCAAAAAGTTCTATTATTTTCATCATTTACCAGCTCTTTAGATTTATTAGAAAAAGAACTTCGTAAAGAGGATATATCATATTACGTTTTAACCGGGGCAACCAATAAAATCAAACGTCATCAATTAGTTAACGCTTTTCAAAATGACAATACAGATGTTTTCTTAATTTCTTTAAAGGCCGGAGGAACCGGTCTAAATCTAACCGCAGCATCGATTGTTATTCACTTTGACCCATGGTGGAATATGTCGGCTCAAAACCAGGCAACTGACCGTGCTTATCGCATTGGTCAAACCAATAACGTACAAGTTTATAAATTAATCATGAAAAACAGTATTGAAGAAAAAATCCAAGAACTTCAAGCTCAGAAACAAGATTTATCAAATATTTTTATTGAAAATAATGACGGGAGTATTACTAAGATGTCAACAGCTGATATCATATCTTTATTTTCAATCGATCAAGAAGGCTAAAATGCCTTCTTTTTGTTACATCTAATGTAACTATTTTCAACAATCATTCCACCTATATTATTTACCTTTTAATTATGATATTTTAATATCATAAAACAAGAGGGGGAAAGGTAATGATATTTGATGAACTATTGAAAGGTCAATTGTTGACAAATGACTGCAATAACTATTTAATCGCTACAAATACTGGAGAAATAATCGAATCCTGTTATCGATGCCTGCATCGCCGTGAAAAAAAGGCATTAGAGCTCTACAAAAAAGATATCAGTATTATAAATACTAAAATAATTGATAATAATTTTGAAAGAACTCTTTGCATAATCGTTGATTTATAAACAATATTCAAACAATAGTAAATACTGTTTTTATTTTCACAAAAAAGGAAGTGGCCTTCACTTCCCTTTTAACATCTTGAACTACTTGTATTTAATTTGATAAATTTCAATGAGGAGAGGTTTTTTATCAAGTAGTCAATTATATACATAATATCTTTATTTATTATATTTTTTTTGCATCATTGCAATTGCCACCATTACTCCAATCAAACCTAGGACATAACCTTGAATTGCAAAATTATCGCCGGTTTTAACACTATTAATTGAAGTGGTTTGGTCTTCTTTTTCCATTGGATCAATTACTTTTTTCCACTTAGTATAAATCGTCACATCTTCTAACAATGGCTTAGCAAAATCAAACTCTTTAGTACACGCTTCATCACTGTACCACCCTGCAAAAGTATACCCATTTTTTATTGGCATATCTGGCCTTGATAAAACTGTACCACTTTCAATCAGCACTTTATTATTATCAACCGAAACCGTTACCAATTTTACCCATTTTGAATAAATTGCAATATCGCCTCTAATTGGCTCATTGAAATCAAATTTATTATTATATTCTGAATCACTATACCATCCCTTAAATACATAACCATCTTTAACAGAAGGAAGAGGCTTAACCGCTGTATTGCCATCAATTACTTTATTATCTATACCATCAATTGTTACTGTGTGCATCTTAAGCCATTTTGGATAAATTGTGACATTATCAGTGACAATACTATCAAAATCATATTCTTTAGTACACGCCTCATCACTATACCACCCGCTAAATACATATCCATCTTTAACAGGCGTATCGATTTTATCAAATTTACTACCCAATACCACGTTTTCACTTCGACCATTAATCATGACATTAACATAATCATCAACATATTCATCTTCAATAGACGGTTCTATTTCCCCCATTAAGTTTGGCAATATATAACCTTCCGGATTACCAAGATTACGATAATCATTTCCTAAAGTTGTTAATGTCCCAATTTTTAACATGCTATTTTTATCATGATCTGCTTTAGTATTAAATAATCCTGAATCACCACCATAACGATCTAGTGCATCAAATGAAAACCAGGCATATCGCTCAACAAATTCTAAATCATTTAGTCCTACATTATTATCGAACCCATTAATAACGTAATTCAAAAACTTTCTCACTTCAGCTTTATTCGCTTCGTTAGCACCATTATAACCATCCCAATATGGATTCCAATTAGCTACCGCAAATTCTGTAACCCAAATCGGTTTATTAAATTTATTATGTGTTTCATTAATAAAATTTAATAAACTTTTAGCATTGTCTTTAATTTCTTTATCAGTAACTCCAATATTACCAGGATAATTATGAACAGGTATAAAATCAATATCATCTGTATTAATTCCCTGCCAATACTCATTAAACCATTCAGAATTAGGAGCCTGAATAGCCGTTGCCGGTGCCCCAATTCTCATACCACTATTTGTAAAATAATGTTGATTTGCAATCGCTGTAGCTACTGGAACATTCGATTGATCTACAAAATCCGGTTCATTATAACCCAATACTGTTTTATATCCCGCATTTTTAATTGTTGTTAATTGCTCGTTTGAACCATTATAGGCACCCCAGATCATAGGAACAAAATCTATCTTTTGATTTGGACAAGTACCAGCATACGTTGGTGCCGTTCCCCAATTGTAATACCAAGACAATCCCATATTTTGTGCATCTTGAATTGCACTGTAGCCGTTACCACTATAAAAACCCATACCTTTTTTAGATATGTAAAAATTTCTAGCACTAGTTGAAATCTTAGTATTATTGCTCAATTGAGCTAATATTTTAACTTGATGCTGTGCCACTTTAGTTGTATAAACTTCACAACTAAAAATATCACCTTCATCAATAATTGTTGAATTTTGAAGAACATTATCAAGATATACCTCATAACCAATTACTTCATGACTATCAATACTTAATCTATCCCAGGTTATTGTAATTGGTCCCGCTGGAACTAACTGCCCATTATTAGGATAATTAATCGCTGAAGTTTTCCAATCATTATATGGATTACTTGAAATAGCTCCTACATTATTTAATGTGAGCAATACCGCACTAAATAGTGCGAGTATTGCTACCTTTATAATTTTACTTTTTTTCATAATTCTTCTCCACTAGCTAGTATGATGTCTTTTTAACATCATTAAACCACCCAGTGCAAGGAGAGTAACAATTCCATAACCATAAATCATTTGATCATCGCCTGTTTTAGCACTACTGCTATCACTTGGTTTTGTTGATTGACCAGGCTCATTTGGTTTTACAATTTGCCCCGGTTCTTCAGTTTTTAATGTTAAACCTTTAATCGCAGTATCTAATGCCTTTACTACTTCATCAACCATACCTTGATCAATAATTGTTAAATTATCAGCAAGACTACTTAACACTTCATAAGCTTCATCAAACAATGCTTTCGATTCTTCTGTATAGTGACCTTTAGTGTAATTATCACTTATCAAAACTTTTTCAGCTTCCTTTTTAACTACATCTAATTTACTATAATCGGCACCTTTTAATGTTAAACCATTAATTGCTTCAGTCAATAATTCAATTGCATCATCAACTTTATTCTGTTCTAAAATCGTTAAATCATCAGCAAGATCATTTAATGCTTTATTAGCTTTATCAAATGTCGCTCTTGTTGCCTCTGTGTAATAATCTTTAGTATAGTTATCACTTGCTAAAACTTTTTCAGCTTCAGCCTTGATACTATCAACTTTACTATAATCAGCACCAACTAATACTAAATTATCAATAGCATCATTCAATACATCTTTTGCACTATCAAAATCTTTTTGATATGCATATTTTAAATCAGCATTCAATTGTTTACCAGCATCATCTAACGCTTTCACAAATACCTTCCAGCTATCAACTGTATAATTATTTTCATTTTTATCCTTATTCACATTATATAGATCACTCAATGTTTTTGTATCAATATTATCATCACCTAATGCTTTTATGTTTTCTTCAGTTACTGTTCCAATAAATTTTCCTTTTTGATCAGCAGCTGGCATCTTACCATAAACAGCAGTTCCATCACAATAATTTAATAAGAATTTTCTTGACCAGCCTTCACCTTTAATAGCAAAATCATCTTTATCAGTTCCACTGCTTACACCAGGACCAACATCATTAATAATATGATTAAATTTTTGTAATACTTTATTTTCATCAGCAAATGTTTGTAAACATGCATTTTCAATAATTACACCTTTGCTATTTGGTACTTCAATTGCACTATCCATTTGAATTTGCACTTTTGAAGAATCATAATCTTCACCAGTATAAATAAATACATTATAAATTCCCAATCCAACTGCATAATGCTCCTTAACATCATTAGCTACTTTATAAGCAGCATATCCATTTACTGTTCCATTATGTGACATCCAAGCCTCTTGACTAATAGGATCATAACATTTTTCATTTTGATAAAAATATGTTGCACCATTTTCACCGTTCCATAATGTATCATATTTATTGAAATGCTCATTGAATAATGCATAACATGTTACATTATCACCATTAACAATCAAACCATGATCAGCAGCATTACCACTCCAGCTTACACCATTACCATGGTCAGCACGCCAAATCCAGAAATGATCAGTAATTACATCGTTGCTATTAATTTCTAATGCATTTTTTGCACGTGTTGGATTAGCTGTAGTTCCACCAACTCTAAAGAATAAATCTTGTAGTATAGTTGGATTAGCAGAATGATCTTTATCACTATTAGCAGGTCCAACTTTTAACAAATAATTTGAATCCTTTTCACCAGCATCAAAAATCAAGCCAGCTACTTTAATACCATCTACATCAGCAATTTCCATTGCTGCTTCATCATTATCAGGAATAATTGAAGTCATACCTGTACCTATTAAAATCGTATTTGCTTTATTAACCTTAATTGATTCTTCAGCATGATATGTTCCAGGTGTGAAATAAATATTTTTACCTTTATCTAATTGTTCATTAATTGTTTTAGCCGAATCACTTGGCTTAGCTATATAGAATTCACTTAAAGATAAACTTTTCCCTTTACCCATATCACCATCTTTAGTCCAGCTTGTACCAGATGTATCTTTTTGTAAGTCAGGAACAAAGATCTTATATTCACCATTATCTAAATATAGGAATGGCTTTTCACTAAGTTTCTTTGTTTTTTCAACATTTGTGAATACTTGCTGTTCCCCATTCGCAGCTTCTTTACCCCAATTTGAATATCCATTGCCATTAGCTAAAGCATCACCATCTTTTTCAGTTGGTAAATTAGGAGCATCAACACCTTGGAAGAAATTATTTAAAGTAGTTCCATATCCGCCTCCTGTCAATTTACTATTTCTAGTATAGAATTGTTGTCCACTATATGTTCCAGCTGATAATTGATTTCCTTGATCTTCAAATACACCTTCAAACATACAATCTGCTACGTATCCACCACTAGCCCATCCATAATTCCAGTCATATCCAACCGGACGACTTGAATATACTCTACGAAGCGGTGCAGCTTGAGCTACTGCCCAGTTAAAATATTCTGGTCGGGCAAGATTACAATCGAAGCCAGCCTTTCCTTGTTCATTCCCAGTATTTATAACAGCTAGATTCTCTGCAGAACGCCAGAAATTACAAGTAGCATTATTACCATCTAGATAAGATGGAATTGCGATATTATTTAACTTAACATCCATTGGTGTTTTTCCCAAACCATTAAATGATGTATAGAACCCTAAATACATACATGTAGTTTCAGTATAATCACCTGGTTTGAAATAAACTTGGTATTGTTGCCCTTTAAATTGAGCATCTGCTCCTCTATCATTTTGTTGATTGAATAAATCTAATAATATTTTATCAAGTTGTGCTACATCATCTTTGGGTGAGAAGAACAACGTATGTTCTCCAAATATATTCTTTTCTAGAGATACATACTCAGAACGTTCCGAAATTTCAGCATTTGATAAATCATCATCATTATTTTGTCCATTATTTAGAGCAATGATGCGATAATAATTCTCGTATTTATCACCTATAGGTGCAACAGTAACAGAAGTACTATCTCTAGTTACAGTCTCTACGACATTATATTCCCCAAGCATACTATCTGCTCTTAACAATTGATAGTGTGTTGCATTTTCAGCAGCTCCCCAGCTAATTGTGAACTCACCATCTTTTTCAACTAATTTAACATCTGCTGGTGTCGCTGGTTTTGCTCCTGCTCTTGTACTAACTTTCAATTCAGCACTTTCATTTTTCGGATTATTAATATCTGATAAATTTCCATTTCCATTTACATATTCTAATTTAAAACT
This sequence comes from Erysipelatoclostridium sp. MSK.23.31, assembly GCF_019125875.1. Classification (NCBI taxonomy): domain Bacteria; kingdom Bacillati; phylum Bacillota; class Erysipelotrichia; order Erysipelotrichales; family Coprobacillaceae; genus Thomasclavelia; species Erysipelatoclostridium sp. MSK.23.31. The sequence continues at coordinate 27,629 of NZ_JAHOCB010000001.1, forward strand.
ATATTGCATCCCCGCTTTCAAATCAGTTACTTGATAGCTGTTTTTTCCAGTTACATCAGCAACTTTATCAAACACTACTTCATTTGAAGCTTTTTTAAATAAGGTTACATCAGTATATAAACTATTCGGATTTGTCCAAGTAAGATCAATTGTGGTTTCAGTTCTTGAGCTATCATCAGCTTTTAAATCTGTGACATCAGCAATATCAATAGCATTATGGATAATAAATTTTTCTCGATCAGTTAATTCCCCTTCATAACCACCTTCTAGAACTTCATCATTATTTGCAGTAACCAATTTTCCTGTAGCTGCATCCTTTAATACAAACAATCCATTTCCAATCGGTTCAACTGCGATAGCTTCCCAGCCACCACCCACTTTTTTATATGACCCAATGGTAGGTACAGCGCCATCTACCCACTTAGCTGATGCAATTTGATAACCTGGTTTACTAACCGATTCAAATGAAATTACATTTTTAATCCCATTGTCATTAGTGTGAAAAGTAACTTTAAACTTTTCAGTATCACCTATATTACCAGCATCTCCAGTTACCTTAATTGCAGAAAAGTTTTCATCTGGCTGATCAGCAAATGTTACTAACTTTCCTGTAGCCACATTTTCAATCCAAGCGATATTACTGATAATTCCAGGATTTTTGACAAAATTAAATTTTTCAGCCAAATCTCTATCACTTGTATAGACTAATTTTCCTTTACTATCAATTGAAAGATATTCATTGGTTCTTTTCATACTTTCAATAATACCTTGGTTATCGGCCGTTTTAGTTATTTTATACTTAGCTGTGGTATCTTCATTTCTAGTATCAGCCCATACATATGTTTGCCCAGACTCTGTTCTTAAGTAATAATCTTGCCCATCATTTATACCAGTATACTTAATTGTTACTGAACCATCATTTTCATTAATAAACATAAATTGTGATGAGTTACTTATTTTATTTGTCTTAGCATTATATTCACCATCTGCTTCTGCAGGTGATGTCCAGCTAGCTGTTTTAATATTTAATGCTTTTCCAGTTGTAGTTGAAACAATTGCATAAATTGAATCCTGATCAAAATTCAAGTATTCGTCATTCGCTGCAACATTTACAGGTGCTATCATACCAATTGCCATCGCAAAGGTCAGAATAGCTGCAAAAAAATTCTTGTTTAATCTTTTTATCATTTTCCATTTCCCCTTCTTAATATATTTCGTATATAAGCAATATTTGAATTGTATCAAAGCGGCCTACTTCAATACAATCCATAACAATTAGAATATCAAATACTATAAGCGCTTAATGATTATTTGATATTCAATGCAATGTGCTTAACATTACACCTATAAAATAACATAATTAATAATAAGAAGGAATGAACGCAAGAGGTTATGTAACGGGTTACATTAAATGTAACAAGTTTGCTTATTTTTTTATAAAAAAAACTACTTATTTTTTAGTAGTTTTCCACATTATAAATTACGGCTGGTAAACTTCAACGGCAGCGATTTTTCCTTAGCATTTTGTAACTCATGAGTAACACGCTCAAGAATATAAAGAACAGGAACTTGAGATGAAATATTATATGTTTGTGGTAAAATAATATCTTTAACATAATAGTAGATTCCCAAATCTGCCATTTGATCAATTGTTGACCCTGGCTTATTAGTGATTACCACAATTTTTGTATTCTGACTCTGATACATTTTAAGCTGATCAATTACTTCTCGAGTTTCACCACTTTCGGTCAAAGCAATTAATAATGAACTTTCATTACCATCAACTGGTGGGGGATAATAAGGATCATCGATACTTTGTGAATAATACCCTACATTTGAAAAATAACGAGCCCCATATTTTCCTAAAGTACCACTTGTTCCAATTCCTAAAAAACAAATCGACTTAGCTTCCTTGATATACTTAACAAATTTATTAATTTTCTCCTTAAAATCTACACTTCGTGCATAGTTAAAAAATTCTAAAAGAACATCAATTTCATCATCAGTTTCTGGTAGAGTAAGTCCATCATTAAATAACTTTAACTTTGTCTTGAATTCTACAAAACCATTACAATCCAATTTTTGACAAAACCGTACTACTGTCGCCGTTGATACATGAGTACATTCAGCCAGATCACGAACACTCATATTTGTAACAACTTTAATGTGCTTCATTACATAACGATAAATAAATGTTTCTGTTTCATTCAAATTAGCAATTTGCTTGTATGTAAACAGCATTTTATCGCCCCCTTTTTTTGTTGGATGAAGCTTTCTTCCCTGATTATGTATAATTCTAACACATATATCCACCAAATTTAAGAGTTTAAAATTTATTTATTAACTAAAAACGGTCTAATTTAAGATACCCTGCTTTAATATAGTTTAATTTTCTAAAAGCTTTATAAATTCCAAAGCTGATCAACATTGGTGCTAGTAAATCAATAACAATGATTGGAATCCAATAATTATTTCCCATCACATTAACAGCTTCTAAAATCCCTACCAGTCCTGCAGTTCCCATTCCTGAACCAATTGCTGAACAAGATATTTCCAACAAACAAGTAGAAATTGGAGCAATAATAGCACTTGTTAAAATCGGCGGAAGCCAAATTATCGGATGCTTTACAATATTTTTAAACTGCAGCATACTTGTTCCAATGCCAATTGCTACAACATCACCAATATCATTATCATCCATCGACATTACCGCAAAACCAATCATTTGAGCACAACACCCAGCTAAAGCAGCCCCAGCAGCTAAACCATTAAGTCCCAACATCACTCCGATCGCCGCACTAGATATCGGTGCTGTTAAAGCCATTCCCATCAAAACTGCAACTACAATTGACATGAAAAATGGCTGCATGTTTACCCCTTGATTAATTAAATCACCAATCCAAACAATTAATTTAGTGATATATGGACCAATAAATATTGTCACTATTCCCGCAACTATAATAGAAGTAAAAAGCACTAACAAAATATCAACCGGTGTTTTTCCTTGTACTAATCTTGTTACTTCTACTGCAATAATTACGGCTACAAACGCTGCGATTGGATTTCCAGTTGTCGCCGTATTACCATTAAATGTTCCTGCTCCAATCGTTCCAGCAATTACTGCCGCAATTAGATTTAATCCTTTAGCATCGATTGCATAAGCAATACCTGCTCCAATCGCTGGTCCCATTAAATAAGTTGCCACCTCACCCCAAGCAGCTAGTTGGCTAATATTAGCAAAATTCCCTATTTGTTTAAAAATCGTTCCAATGATCAAACTGCAGAAAAAGCCATATGCCATTCCATTTAATGATTTAATAATATAGTTATCTTTTTTCATTCTAACCTCCTACAACTGCAATATTTTTAACCCAGCGTTCTTTTTTAAAGAAGTAGGTTGCAATTATTAATTTTATCAAATCCAAACTTTCAACAACGATATATAACGAAATTAAAGAAATAGTCGTAAATGACGATAATAGAGTTGAAACCAGTACTCCAGCAGCCCACAAAAAACCTGAATCCATAATCATCGTACTAACAACATCTCCACCCGCCCTTAAAATAAAGAAGATGCAGACATTAAAAGCATAGATATTAATCATTATCGATTTAATTCGAACCAATCTTACGATTGCTTCTTTAATTGGTATATCAACATTATACAGATTAGGAATCAGTGGTGCCAATAAAAAACATATCATCCCAATCATTAACGATACCATCAATGCAAAACATAATAATTTACGCGCATTATCTCTAGCCTCATCAAGTTTATTAGCACCTAATTTATTTCCTATCATGATCGACACAGCTGAAGATAGACCACCAAAAACAATAAACATTATATTAGCTACTGTGTCAACAACAGATATGGAAGCCACTAAATATTCGTCACATCGCATATATGACATAAAAATTAAAGCTTGTCCCAATGAAAACAAAATTTCATTGATTGTCAAAGGAATTGCTTTACGAACAATACTGGTTAATAAGTTGACATTAATTCTAATTATCCCTTTTAAATCAAAACTAAAGAAATGTTTATTTCGATATAAAATAATCAAATATATTGCCATTTCAACAAGTCGAGCAATAATCGTTGCAATAGCCGCCCCTTGAATTCCCATTTTAAAGAATCCAAAATTTCCAAAAATCAAACAATAGTTTAATGCGGTATTAGTTATTACTGCTACTATCCCCACTTTTAGCTGAATCTTGTTAATACCAACTGCTCGTAAAGCCATCATACAAGTGAACGAAACAGCAAAAGGGATATATGTATATTTAGCAAGATGTAAATATTTAATCGCCTCATCAACTATAATCGGTGTTTTAGAAAACAATTCAATTGCGTATTGAGGAAAAATAAAAATTATTAATGTAAATAAAAGTCCTGCCCCAACCGCAAAAGCCATATTAATATTAAATACCTCTTGGCAATTTTTCTTCTGCTTAGCCCCGAAAAATTGAGCAATATAGATTCCCGCCGCTCCACATAACCCAAATAAAATTGAGTTCATAATTAGAAAAAAACGATTTGCCACCGTTACTGAAGTTAATGCAATATTGCCAATACTGCCAATCATTACATTATCAATTAAATTTACAAACGTTGTGATAAACTGTTGAGCCATAATTGGAAAAGCAATACTAATAACAGTTCTATAGAATTGTTTAGTTCCAAAATATTTCTTCAGCATCATCACTCATCCTTTTTTCTCTTTAATAAATCAGGGAACGCACGTATCAAACGCCGGTGCCCATATTTAAACAACTTCTTTTGTCTAATTAATGATTTTAAGACGATTTGCTGCTTTTGCCATTCTAGACGCTGTTTTTCAATATATGCACGTGCTTCATTTTGTTTTTCCTCAATACTTGCAATCAATCTATTTTCACTTTCTTCCAGTACTTGTTTTACTAATTCTAATTTCTTTTCAATATCCAATGCTACATGTGTTGATACAATTGTATCAACAATAAAGAGAACTGATAAAACCCCACTTAAGACAAATAAAATATTTTCATCAACTAATAATAGCTTACTAGTAAAAAAAGGCTGAACATAATCGATTGCCACAACACTAAATAAACCAAAACAAATAAAACCCTCTAAACAAACACGACCATTCAAATTAAAAGCCTTTTGGCTATAATCCCACCAGCGTCGATGGAACAGTTTCTCCATTACATACGAAGTAATATATTCTAATAAACAAGCTACTACCCCGCCACTAATAAATAAAGTATAAATAGGATAATTAACCTGCTGAATATCAAATAAAACAATTACCAGCATTGCACCAAAACCATAAATAGGAATCCAGGGACCATTTAAAAAACCTCGATTATATGGTTTTTGATGCCGTGATAAAGGCAAAATGATTGATTCCCAAATCCACCCCATTAAACAATAAATAAAGAATGAAACCACAAGAATTATCAACTTTCCAGTCATATTTTGCCTCCTTTAAATAAATTAAAAAGTCTGCCAAAGCAGACTTAATATACAATTGGTGGAGCCTAGCGGGATCGAACCGCTGACCCCCTGCGTGCAAGGCAGGTGCTCTCCCAGCTGAGCTAAGGCCCCAAAATATTAAAATATATATGGTGGGCCTGAATGGATTTGAACCATCGACCTCACCCTTATCAGGGGTGCGCTCTAACCAACTGAGCTACAGGCCCATATATATCTATTTGCAATTAACTAATGGTGGGCCTGAATGGATTTGAACCATCGACCTCACCCTTATCAGGGGTGCGCTCTAACCAACTGAGCTACAGGCCCATATATATCTATTTGCAATTAACTAATGGTGGGCCTGAATGGATTTGAACCATCGACCTCACCCTTATCAGGGGTGCGCTCTAACCAACTGAGCTACAGGCCCATCAATCAACTGCCCTAATATAATAGCATGTAGATTCTTTACCGTCAAGCATTTATTTATAATTTTGACAATTTTTTTTATTTCTTAATTTTATCAAAAAAATCGTCATTGCATATTATTTGTTTGCATATCTAAATATTGTTATACTTTGATTATAGTTTATATTTAAGGGAGGCAATTATGAACTTATATGAAATAGAAGTATTAGATAATAACAATCAAACAATCTCACTAAATAATTATAAAGATCAAGTTTTACTAATCGTCAATACAGCAACCGATTGTGAATTCACCGAGCAATATGATGATTTAGAAGAACTTTATGAAAAATATCATAATTATGGTTTTTGTATTCTAGATTTCCCATGTAATCAATTCGGTGAACAAGCACCTGGAACAATGGAAGAAATCATGTCTTTTTGTGCGGATACTTATGGTGTTAGTTTTCCGCAATTTGCTAAAATCGAAGTCAACGGCCCAAATGAATCACCACTTTATACATATTTAAAAGAAAAACAAGATAGTACTTTATCAAAACGAATCGACTGGAACTTCACAAAATTTTTAGTTAATCAAGAGGGTGATGTCGTTGCCCGCTTTGAACCGTTAGTAAAGCCAAGAGAAATTGAAAATAATATTAAAAAATTATTAAAATAAATCTTTATAACAACATACTTGCATTGCAACATAATAAAAACTACTAAATTGAATGAACTTATTATTTTAAATCAAAAATAATAAGTTCATTTTTAATATTAATATTCATCGTATCTGATACCTCATCTTTAAGATAAGATTCTTGTATATTCCTCTTTTAATTACATATATTATTAAAGGAGGTAATAATGGTAAAATTTGCAATTTATACATTTTTAGGATTTATTCTTGAGTCAGTATATGTTTCAATCTTAAAGAAAGAATTCTATCTATCGGGATTACTAAAAGGACCGTTTATCCCTATCTATGGCTTTGGTGCATTATTGATTTTAAGCATTGTCCCTTATCATACTAATAATTTTGAAATCTTTTTTTATTCACTATTCGGCTGTACTGCCCTAGAATATTTGACTCACTTTTTCTTATCATATGATTCACAAATAGAAGTATGGAATTATGGTAAAATACCTAGCAATTATACTAGCCGTATTTGTATGTTCTATAGCTTGATGTGGGGATTTTTAGGAATTATTTTAGTTAATTACATCGATCCATTTATTAATAGCCTTCTAATTAATTTAAATTATTATGCTGTTAATATTATCGCACTCATATATATCCTTATAATCCTATATCAATTTTATAATCAGCAATTTCAAGTAACAAAAAAGCAGCCTAAATAGGTTGCCTACATATTAGATTCTCTTTTTTCTCATCGCATCAAATGCTTTTAATAAAATTGCCTTAACATCAAATAAAGCATAAGCACCAATTCCGATTATATCAACCGGACAACGTACTAAACGCTCAATTTTAATTTGTTCAAAACAAATCAAAGGACTTAACAAGACAACATCAGCATCAATTCGGTTTTCTAATGCTTCAGCAATTGAATAAGCTTGAATTTCACATTTTACAGAGCCTTTTTCAGATTCTTCAATCAGCTTTTCAACAAAAAAATCACTTGGTATTTCTGTATCCCACAATAAAACAATTTTTTTCATCTTGCTAAACCCCTTTCTTTTATATTTTGGTATAATTTGTTGTATTTTATCCATTAATTTATCACATTAAAAACTTTTTATAAGCAAAAATTATTTTTTATACACACAAATATATCATTTACAAGAAAAGATGTAAATGCTTTCATTACTATTTATTATATTTTTTTATTGTTTTTGACAATATATTTTATTATTTATATTTAAAAAACTCCTATAAAATGAAGCACACTTCCATAACTCAGCCAACTAAATTATAGAGTGTACTTAAAAAAGGAGTTTTTCTACGATAATATCTTTTCATAATCCTTTGGATCAATTGTATCTTCTGGATATTTCTCACGATATTTTTCAATCCCATCACATATTTTGACTGCTAATTTTTGATGATACTTACTACTTTGCAGTTGTCCTCTTTCATTAGCATTAGAGATAAAACCACATTCAATCAATACTCCGACTGTCTGGGTTGCCCGTAAAACTCGGAAATCTGCACCTGAAATGCGTTTTGCACTTCCTGTAACTTCTTTCATCGTAGTTTGTATTTCACTGGCAAGGCGCTTTCCTTTATCACTGTTTTTATAATAAAATACTTGGGAACCCCAAGCACCTGAGGCTGGAGCTGAGTTTAAATGAATACTGATTAAATAATCACTTTTATATGAATCTATCTTTTTAACCCTTAAATACATATCATCCTGTTTTGAATAGTGATGATTTCGTTTGGTCATATCCTGCTCGTCTTCACGAGTCATATTTACTGTTGCCCCTCGACTTTCAAGTTCTTCTTTCAAGGCATATGAAATTTTTAAATTTAATTCCGATTCATAAATTTTTCCAACACTTGCACCATTATCAAGGCCCCCATGTCCGGGATCAATTACTACTGATACATTTTTTAATGGTAAATCTTTGCTTACGGCCACATCATTTTTAGGATAAAAATAATGTCCCGCAAGATACAATGCTGCTGTAATCGCTATTATAAGATACGTTCTCTTCACAAAATCACCTAACAAATTATATGCAGTAACGATTCTAATAATGCTAAAAACGCGTAAAACTAATTACACGTTTTTTAAGTATTTATCTATAAAGATGCGAATAAAGTGAAAACACGTCATTTAAAATGATGTATTTTTATGATCGTACTTTAGCCCAAAGTTCAATATAACAATTTTCCTGATAAGGATTATAATATTTTTGAACCAGAAGATCATCTGGTTCAAGACGATGTTCAACAAACCAAACTTCATACAAATATCGGCTAGCCTTATATAAAGCTTCATTCACTAATGATTCAAAATTTTCTGCTTCATAACTACATACTACATACTTACCACTAGGAATAATTCGTTGTTCACAATCAATTGACGGTCTATCAATTTCAATCCCTACAAAATAATTAAATAAGGCAGGATCATCACTCAATGTTAAAATATCTACTACTACCGCATCTTGAACATCTAATTCCTGGTACAAAGAAACTATGTTATTTATCTTCGGTTCACCTAATTCATCTACTTTAGCCATTTTGCTTTTACCATAAAAAATTCGATCATTACAAACTTGTTTTTCATTTATCTCTAAAACCATCCCTTCTACGATCAATGGCACGCCAGTATCAATTACAACATAATTAAGCTGTAAATCTGGTTTAATGAAATGATCTAAATGAATTTTTTGATTACGATAATCATCTGGTGTAATTTTATAGACTTCTTTAAAAGCCCGAGTAAAAGCACTATGTCCAGAAAAACCACAGGCTATTGCAATATCTAAGATTCTTTTTTCCGTATTTTTTAATTGATTGGCAGCTTTTTCTAAGCGCCGCAGCTTCACATAATCATTCACAGTTTTTTTAGTTAAACGAAAAAATAATCGCTGATAGTAGTATTTTGATAAATGAGCAATTGCTGCTAATTTATCAATATCAATCTCTTTATCATAATTTTCTTCAATATAATCAAGTGTCACCTGAATCTCTTGCCATGCATACATATTTAATAACCCCTTTCTTAAGTTACTTATAGTCTACCAATTAAATTATCTCTCTGTTTATCTGTCAATGCCTTTATTCACAAATTAGAGTTAAATAAATTTTTGAATGTCAAAAAATCTTTATATCTATTAACTTTATGTGATTGATTTGTGATATAATCTATAAAGAATACATTATAGGAATGTGGTGAAAATATTGATTTGGGATATCACGGCAGAACTTGTTTCAGCAATAACATTATGCATTATTTTAGTCTATGCCCGTAAAGGAAATCTTCTACCAACCGTAAAAAATAAAGTTTTTCAGTATTGTTTATTCATTACTTTTCTTTCAGTCAGCTCTAATATTATTTCAACAACACTTTTACAAAATTATAAGCAAGTACCATTATTCTTTAATAGCTTTTTTCTACTAATTTACTATTTAAGCACACCGTTAATGGGCGCTATCTATTTCATCTATGCACTAGCTAATATTTATGATGAAAAAGAGGTCAAGAAATATGCTGCACTTTGCAGTTTACCATCAATATTATACGTTCTTTTAGTTTTTAGTAATTTCTATACGTCGTTGCTCTTTTCGTTTGATCAAGTATCCGGTTATCAACAAGGACCTTGGATATTTATTACATATTTAGTCTTTTATATTTATGTCTTTTTTTCATTGATTCTAGTAATTCATAAAAGGAAATCGCTCGAACGAAATGTAAGTTATATTTTAGGGGTATTCCCTTTTATTTCTGCCTTTGTAATCCTATTTCAATATATTCACCCTGAATATATTTTAACAGGTACCGCAGCCACTAGTGCTCTTTTAATTATTTATTTGTATTTACAAAACAAGCAAATGTTCACAGACACATTAACGAATTTGTTGAATCGTCAAGAATTCAACAAGATGATCGATATCTTAATCGATAATAACAAACCTTTTATTGCTGTAGTTATTTCTTTAAAAAATTTTAAGTTTATTAATGATAAATTCGGCCAAGAAATAGGTGATCAAATTCTTTTAGAAGTTTGTCATTATTTACGTTATTTATTGCCTAAGCAGGCAATGTATCGCTATGGCGGAGATGAGTTTGCATTAATTTTTTATAATAAAAAGAATGTAATAAATGCTCTAGAAAAGATTGAAACACGAATGAAAAATCCATGGCAGATTTCAAATATTGACTTTATCATTAGTTATGTAGCTGGAGGAATTGCTTATCCTAAAGTTGCTCATAGCAAAGAAGAAATTATTAACGGTCTAGAATATGCTGTTTCGTTAGGAAAAAAGGATAATGCTCATAATATTAATTTTTGTGTTACTGCAATGATCAAACAAATTAGACGAAAATATCAAATTCTTGACTTATTAAGAATTTGTTTAGAAAACAATAGTTTTGAAGTTTATTTTCAACCTATCTATGATCTCAAAACACATAGCTATTGCAAGGCAGAGGCATTACTCCGTTTACCGGACAATCCACTTGGGTTTATTTCTCCCGAGGAATTTATTCCAATCGCTGAAGAAAATGGGTTGATTGCTCCAATTACTTATCAGGTACTTGATAAAACTTGTCTTTTTATAAAAAAAGTGATTGCTGAAAAAAAGGATTTTACCGGTGTTTCTATTAATTTTTCAGTATTACAATTTATGCAAGATGATCTTGAAAATAAAGTTTTAAAAGTTATTGAAAAACATCAACTGCCTTATGAATTAATAAAAATTGAAATTACCGAAAGTATGCTGGTAACTAATTTTGATGCAATCACAAATTTTATGACAAATATGATTAATCGTGGAATCCAATTCTTACTAGATGATTTTGGTACTGGTTATTCTAATATCACCTATGTCCTTACTATCCCTTTTCAAGTCGTTAAAGTAGATAAAAGCCTAATCTGGCAAGCAATGAAAGATGAGAAAGCTGCAATTCTTATTAAAAAAATGATTGAAGCATTTAATCAAATTGGTTTACATATCTTAGCTGAAGGAATCGAGACGAAGGAGCAAATGGAATTTATGAAAAAATGCGGCTGTGATTTATTGCAAGGTTATTATTTTTCTCGACCAGTATCATTTGATGAAGCTTTAAATGTAATCAAAACAACTAAAATTACCGAAAAATAATAGACATGGTTGTCTATAATAATGACCCGATCTCATTCATTAAGTCCAACGAATGAGGAGCGGGTCACTTTTTCACACTTATATCCTTGATGCCTTTGATAAAGCAAACATAAGTGGGATTATTAATAAATTGATCAAACCCCTGCTCATTGTCACATAGATATCTTAGTGATTTCAATAATCCTTGGGTTCTAACATTTCCTTCAAAATCATCTTGTAAAGTCGAAAAAATGATTATTGATACTTTTTTCTTATTATAGATAATAGGGTTTTTTAGTACAAATACAATTAATAGATTTTTTAAATTTAATTTCATATGACTCGAAAAAATAAGACTATGGCTACATGAATCAATAATCTCTACTTGATCTTTGTCTAGTAAGTTTTTCTTAAATATATCAAATGAAATAGCGACTTCTTTTTTTAATACACTATAGAGATAATCGTAAATTCCATTGATATTATCAATATCAACACAATTAAAATAATATTTCTTATTAAATAAAAATTCACTCATTTCGATTTGTCTTGTCTCCATTACAAGATTTTTAAAGTATCTCATTGTATTGTTATCTAAAAACTCAGATATTAAAACAATTGGGATATTGATATCAATATCCATTGAAATTGTTGAAATGATATAATCATATTGATTTATGTCACACTCTAAAATATTACCTACATTACCAAATAGTTCAATATCAACATACGATCCTATATCAAACAATAACTGCCTATATAATAAATCTCTATTTTGATGATCTAGCGTACATACAAATAAAACTTTCTGTTTTTGGAGTTTTGTTAAACAAATGAACTTTTCGAACAAAATTGTAAAAGACGATATACTGCTCATCGAAACATGGTGGATTGTTTTTTGCTCTATTATATTCTTGAGACATAAAGCAAGTTGAAATGAATTGGAGTAATTCTTCTCAACTTTATTATAGTATGTATTACGCTGTTTTGTATTAAAACTACAATGAAACAATGTCTTATCTACCATAGTAAACAATTCTTCCTTTAAATCTTTCAAAAGCGGTTCTTTAAATATAATAAAAAACTCATTTTCAATTGCTTTTAATGATTCATTGACAATCGTTAAAGACATTTCTTTATTATAATAAAATGACCCTTTATCTTCTTTAGCAAACAATTCAATAGCAATTTGTTTAATCTCATCATAGGTAATCTGGCAATTTATAGTATCTTTAATTTTTAATGCAATCTCTTTTGCAACTTGCATTTCAATAGATAAGTTAAACTCTTCCGGAATATCAATTTCAGTTAATAAATGCTTAGATTTAGCTCTTGAAATCATTACCAATATGTAAACGAGGAAATCAATTAAAGATGTATCAGATAAAGAAACATTATATTTTTTTAACAATGATATAATCTTATAATCTAACATCTCTTTATTTTTATAAAGGCTCTTTAAAAAATCAAACATAATATATGAGTGCTTGTAATTAATGAAAATAATATCTGATAATATAATTCGTTTGTTTTCTTCACGTCCTTCTAAAATCAACCCTACATTTGCTTTAGAGTTTATTTTCAGTTCATGCTTCGCAAACCATTCTCTAAGATTAGACAGTTCCTTAGATAAAGTTGATCTTGATACAAAAATTTCTTCTGCAAGATCATCTATCTTAATTCCTGTGCCGCATTCAAGGAGTCGCTTTGCAACATAAAAAGTTCTATTTATATATAGATAGTAATCAAAATTATGGTTACGCTCATGGTTTTCAATCTTGTTAATAAGCTCTAGTGCCTCCAAATAATCTGTAAAATCTATACGATACCCTTTAGGGGTACGTGAAATCAATCGATATCCAAATTCATTTAATAATTCTTGCACATTAATAATTTCATCTCTAACTAATCTCCTACTTATTCCAATATGATTTGCGATTTCATAAGAGGTTGCATAATCATCTAAGAAAGATAAATATCTTATAATTTGAATACAGTAACTTTCTTGATTAAAAATTTGAGCTCTAACCATAATTAATCACCTCACCAATACTCTACATTATTTTCCAAATCATTACCATTGCTTGCAATACATTTTTTATACCAATAAAATGATTTCTTTGGATATCTCTTTAGGTCCTTTAAATCTTCAACATCCCTATTAATATAAATAAATCCATATCGCTTCAACATTTCTTTGTGGGCACTTAGAAAATCAATACTACTCCAAGCTAGATACCCAATAACATCTACACCATCATTTTCAATCGCAGTTTTCATAGCTTGAATATGTTCTTGATAATAATCTATACGATTATCATCATAAATTTTACCATTAATCATTTCCTCTTTGATACCTATTCCATTTTCAACAATAAAAATAGGTAGATGATAACGTTCGTGTAATTGAATTAATGACAATCTAAGAGCATCAGGATCAATTGTCCAATTCCATTCACTTGCGTTATATAATGGATTTTGTACAAATCCTTTCCCCCATAAAAGATTGTTTTCAAAATCTATTATTGATTCATTTTTAATAGTTCTATATGATGTAACCATCATTGAACGATAATAAGATATAGCTAAATATCCTAATTCTTTAGAAGCCTTAAGTACATCCTCTTGTTCTTCATTATTAAATTCACATTCAATATCTCTTTTTTCCATGAAAGAAACAAAATATTCCGGTAAGTATCCTGATGTCATAATATCAAAGGAAAGATAATTCATGAATTTATGCGAGAATTCACAAGCAATCATATCCCTTGAAGTAGTAGTTGCAGGTTGGAACAAACAATAATTAACCATTCCACCAACCATAGCATCAGGTATTTCTTTTTTTATTGCTAAAACTGCCCTTGCATGAGCAACTTGAATATTAATATATAGTTGAGAATAAAATTCTTCTTTACTCATATAATCAGGCTTATTAGTTCCAGCAACCAAATCACTTTGATATGGAGCAAGATTTGTTTCATTATAAGTAATCCAGTATTTAACTTTATCATTCATTCTTTTAGCAATACACCTTACATGTTCAACATAAAAGTCTATAACTTTTTTATTAAAAAAACCATTATATGCCCTCATCAGATGATCAGGCATATCAAAATGAACTAAGGAAACAACTGGTTCAATTCCCTTCGATAACATATAATCAATCATTTCTTCATAAAAGTCTAATCCCTTTTCATTAGCTTCATCGTCGCCATTAGGATGTATCCGTGACCAAATAATTGAGAAACGGTAAGCTTTAATGCCCATTTCGGCCATTAAATCAATATCCTCTTTAAAATGATGATAATGATCTGTTGCAACCTTAGTATCACTATATTGAGATTCAATCCCAGGTTCAGGTGTAACAACAAGTGTGTCATATACATTTAATCCCTTTCCATCTTCTAGGTAGCCACCTTCTGCTTGAACATTGCTTAACGCAGCTCCCCATAAAAAATCTTTTCTTAATTCTTTCTTTTTCATCGTCTTTCCTCTTATTTTGTGGTCATCATAATTATCATCTGACCATCAAATTCTACTTTATTATTTATAGGAATGATAAAATTATCTCCCATTTTTATTTCAACACCATCAGCCTTTCCACAACCTTTAACAACCGTTGCTAGTTGATAGTTATTATAAATATAGCTACTCAATCCATTTACTTCTAACTTTGTAACTGTAAATGAGTCATTGGATATATAGACAGTTTCCTTAATGTTGTCATATTTTTTTTCAATTGGTTGAACATTATTTTCCATTTTTGATTGATCATAATTTAGACATTCAATAGCTTTATCTAAATGTAATTCACGTTCATTACCTTGAGAATCTTTTCGATGATAGTCATAAAAACGATAAGTAATATCTGTTGCTTGTTGTATTTCATAAACTACACTCCCTTTTCTCAAGGCGTGTAACAATCCAGCCGGCAAATATACAAAATCATCAGATTTCACATCTAGATATCTTATTAGATCATCCCAGTGTTCGTTTCTTATATAATCCTTTAAATCTTCTGGACTTGAAGCATTATGACCATAAACAATATTGTAATTTGGCATTGCTTCAATAAAGTACCAAGCCTCATTTTTCCCGCTATTAAAACCTTCTTTTAAAGCATAAATATTATCGGGATGTACTTGAATACTTAAATCATCTTCAGGACCAACCAATGAAATAATAACTGGGAATGGTTCGTTTGGATGACCAAACAATTCTTGATGACCGTTCCATAATTCATGCAATGTCTTACCAACAAATGGTTCAGTAATACAAACTGTAGAAGCGTTTTCTTGCCGCTAAAAGACCATGATTGCCCTATACCATCCGGGAAATCGCAATAGTCAAAATAATCTTTGACAAGTGTATGTCCCCATATTGCAGGACGAGGTATAGGCTTAAAAAATAATATACTCATTTATATTCTCCTTTGAAAAAAAGACAATTTAAATTGTCTTTAAATTCTTGACATGAATACAAAAAGATCCGCTAAAATTGTGACTGTTGACAATATTCTCGCTACCTTAACTGTTTTTTCTTTAATGGTATAACAGTATTTTTGTGCATAAAATCTATTAACTTGGGTTGCTTTTACACTATGATAAGCCCCCAATAATGCAAAGACTAGAATAACAACACTTAACCATAGACTTGTACCAACTTCCCATGCTGCTGGATAAGGAAAAACACCTAGTATAAACCCAATACACGAAACTGTAATTGCTGGGATAACATATGGATTCTTTAAATCACAATATTTGTCTTGCTTTTTCAAATCACTTTTTGCATTTTTTTCTAAATACTTTTCTTCATAACTTTTTTGTTCCAACTTGATAATCTTCTCGCCACATATTTTACAAAAAACTGTTTTGTTATCTATCGGATTCCCACATTTTCGACAATACATAGAATTCTCCTTTATTTTAAAATAACACCAAATATATTTACGAGTAAAAAATACGAACTTAAAGCCATAGTAGCTAACGCTAATCCTAAATTACCATTCTTTCTATATCCTTGTTTAACAGCATTGTAATCAACAAAAAGCGCAAACCCTTCAGTTGCTAAAGCTAGTATATAGAAAACACTGCTAATATAGAAAACAATACGAGAGTTTCCGACAGTATTATGAACTACAGTTGCCATAAAAAAATCTAAAATAACCATTGAAAATAGAAATAAGATAAGACCCAGTTGGCAGAAATAGTTTTTTTGTGGATTCTCTTTTAATTCAACAACTCTAGAAACATCTTCTTCTTTTTTTGTTAATTCCTTCCCACAATAATCACAATATATTGCATCATCGAGTATTTCGTTATGACAGCATGGACAAGTCTTCATCTTAATTTCTCCTTTTCATTAAACAGCTACTTCAGTAGCTTTCTGCTCTTCTAATTTTTTTATTTCGTTCTTTTCATATGCTTTCCAGAACGGATACATGATAACCATACCGATTGCAAAGTTAATAAATACTAATAATACTGCACCAATTGATCCGGCAGTTGCCAAATATGCTAAAATTGGCGAAGGTGTTGCCCACGGAATGCTTATAACAAATCTTCCTACGAAACCAATTGAGGTTAACAAATAACTTACTGCAGCAGTAATAGTATGAATTAACACAAATGGAATTGCTAAGAAAGGATTTAATACAATAGGTAACCCAAACATCAAAGGTTCCACAATACAGAAAATCATTGATGGTGTTGATAACACAGCTAGTGGTTTTAATTGTGGTAACTTTTTAGAACTCATATACATGTAGATTAAGATCGGCCAACAAGTAGATACATATTGGAATAATCTATTTAATTGATCAATCCATATATGAGGTGCTGCTAAACCAGCTGTATATGCTTCTGTATTTTCAATCATCCAAGTTTGTAACATTGGAGAGATAACTGTCCCCACAATATTATCACCATGAATACCACATACCCAACATAATGAGGCAAAGAAATATGCAAAACAGAAAACAAAGATGTTATCCGCACCGGAAAGAACTGGTAATAAAATATTTGTGATTACTGCAGGAATGTCGAATCCCATAATAGTACGAATTGACCAACAAATTAAAGCAACAAATAAATATGGCACAATAGATGAAAAACTATCTGAAATTGCCGGTGGTACACTACTTGGTAATTTGATCATAATGTTATATTTGTAACATAAATGAATAACATTTACAGATATCGCCATCGCAATAATAGCAGTAACAATCCCCGCACTACCCCAATATGTAATTTCTAATGCATTTACACCTTCAGAAGTTGCTGCGATACCGTTATAGTTTAATAAAATGAACGCAAATAACGCTCCTACAGCACCAGTAGTTTTATTAATATCCTTAATATCAGCATATTCAGCTCCCATTGCCACACACATATAAATTGCCATGATATTCATTGACAAACTATTAATTAATGACAATTGGTCAATATATGGTGTTAAAAACGGTAATAATGCTTTTTCTGTAATATTTCCATCAGCTCCAAATAAACAAATAACCAAAAAGATTGATCCAACCATTGTAACACCAATTGACGAAACCATTCCTCTTTGTAAACCTTGAATAAATGGAATTCGACCAAATTTGATTAACGGACTGGAAATTTTATCCATAGGTCCCATAATCTTATCTACAAAAGAATTTTTTTCCTTTTTAGACATGATACTCTCCTCCTCTTCAATCGAAAAATAAGCGCTTTCTTTTTTCTAAAATCATTATAGATTTTAATGTCTATTTTATCAATTTTTCTAAACGAGCTTATATGTGCCGTTTTATTACATGTCTATATTCACTCTTATTTATGAAAAAACTGTAACACACCAATTGCTCATCTTATTGGTAATATTACAGTTTTATAATCATTTATATTTTTTAATTTTGTAATAATCTTTTTATAACTTTTTTCTTTACCAAACAACGTACTAGTTTATAAAACAAACTCTTTGACACTTACCTTTGATAACATCGCAATTTCTCCGGGAAATAAGTACTGAGAAAAAATAGAAGATGCTCACAAAGGTATTTCTTGATCAACTTCTTTAAAACAGACTAAATGGTTTGCTGAAAGATACAAAAACGTAGATGATAGATGCAGTATATTAGTAAAAGCAAAGATCAATAAAAAATATATACTAGCATCTTTTGAGGACAAAGATGAAGTAGTAATTGACTACAAAAGATTTTTTGATTTAGAATTCTTAAAATAAACAGTATAAAAAATAATTGTTATAATATTTAGGAAAATAAGTATCCGTCCCAAAGTTCTCATTTCTCAATCATGTATAGAAGGACATGTAGATGAATAAAGAAATACGCGATGTTCTTTATTCATCTTACCAGAGAAGTTTATATACAAAAAGCCTGTTAACTGAAGTGAACTAAAAAACACTTTAGTTAACAGGTTTTTATTCTTATAAATTAAAGTTTACTGTAAAAGATTTGTTTGATACAACTCCTGAAGGAGTTATGACTCTTCCCTTTGCAATAATGCTATATGTTTTATTAGAATTCTTAAATGACCCAGTATGACTACTCATTTCAAAGAAGTTTTTAGTATTTACCTTAGTAACAGTTACCCCTGGTTTATAGCTTGTATCAAATTTACTACCACTATATTTATATTTTAATATCATTTTATTATTTCCGTTATAAAATGATAAAGTTCTACTTCCTGAAGTTGAACGAAAATATGTTTCGATATTTACATTAATAGTTTCACTATCAACTGTAATATTGACTATTAATTCATTTTCTAGTTCGTTTAAGTCATAATTTAATAAATGTTTAACATAATCATCATAAGACTTGAAAGTATCCGTAATTTCTGAGTTAATAAACTCTTCCTCAGATAAAATGTAATAATTGGAATTATAAATTTCATTAATATGGTCAATCCGTCTTATTAATAAGTCTAACTCAGTTTCATTATCAAAAGCTTTTGTCGGAACTATATTAATTAACATTATCATTGATAGTGTTAAAAGGAATGTAAACATTATTTTTCTCATTTTATTTCTCCGTTTCTTCAATAATTTTTTTTAAAAATTTAATGTACTCCTTAAATTCCTTTTGCCCATATTCTGTCAAATTGTAAGTTGTTTTTGGTTTATTGTTGACAAATTCTTTTTTTACATCTATAAAACCAGCAGAAACTAGTTTTTTAGTATGTGTTGCTATATTACCATCACTACAATTGCAAAGCTCTCGTAGCTGATTATAAGTCAAATTAGATTTTGATAATCCTGCAACCATTTTTAGCCTAATATTTGATTCAAAAATTTTAAAGGTTTCTCTTCCTTTTATCATCCGTATCCCTCTTTAGAAAAATAATAGTAAATAACATAATAATGGCTACAAGTCCATATGTATCAAAATCATAAAATATATTCATAAAAACACCAAAAGAATTAGAAATAGCTCTTGAACTATAAATGTAAGCCTTAAGAATAAAAGATACAACAATATAACATATAAACAATAAAGTTATAATCATTGTTCTCTTGTTTCTAAAGTAGGAATAAATATAAAATAATTCAATTAAAACTATAATATAGGACAAAGAAATAGTTTGATAAAAAGATATCATTGCATCAGTGTTTAGATAGTTTGTTAATATCGGGATAATTATTTCTATGGAAAACAAAATAGGGAAAATAATCCATAATTTCAAAAACCTACGCTCTTTTACCGATAGTTCTTTTAAACATATTGTTTTCCAAATATATAAATTTATGCATATATTAAATAATACTTTTCCCCCATTATACAAATTGTAGAAATATTTGTAGTTATAAAAACCAAATTTAAAGTTTAAGATATCGATTACATATATAAGTAACATCATTGAAGAATAACATATAAGCCATTTACAAAACACACTAATTATTCCACGATATGGTGAATACTCCGTTGTAATATACTCTGTATCTTTAATAGCCTGATTTATTATTTTTAATTTATTAATATCGTTATTTTTGCTCATTAGTATAACCTCGATTATATATAAGGATATTATAACTTATTTTATATAAATCTACAATTTAAAGCTAAACTGCCCCCATATAACAGTTTAGCTCTTTATTTTGTATCATATCTATTTACTATTTAGATAGTTATATAGTAGATGATTTAAAATTATAGTCTTTGGGAAATTAATACATTATAAGGAACGATGGCTCCCGACTGTTGTGCTAGATACATCGCATTTACTGCAATACCTTCCATTCCATTATAATCACCACTTGCATAATCATAATAATCTGAGATATTAACTAATTTACTACTAGAAGTCGGTTTGCTATAGTTAAAACTATGAAGTGCATAATAACAATCCTTTGATGCAGTTCCTCCAGTATTTGTGAAAATGTCACTTCCATTTGTCTTAGAACCATTTGCTATTTTAACAAATACACTGTGAGACTTAACTCTACTGCCGTTAGTTGGACTATATGTGGAGTTTTTGTTTGTATTTACAGTAGCATGTATTAGTAATTCAGAGGCTAATTTATAATTTTTATTGCTAAAATAACCAATTACTGCAGCAACAGCGGTATTAGGCTGATTTGCTCTAGTTGTATTTTGAATAAAAGCCATGTACTCTTTTTTTATTTTCTCTAAACCGCTTATTAAATCTTTAATCTTATTAATTTCGGTCAGATTTTTATTTTGTGTCTCAATTACAAGTATTTCTTGATACTCATTAGTCAATTTGTCTAACTCTGCAATAATATCTATATGTTCTGATTCTATTTGTTGCTCTAATAATTCATAAGTTTTTTCTTCTTGATTAATTGATTGTGCATAAACATTAGTTTGCAGCAGGCACATACAAGTAACAACACTAATACATCGGATGAGCTTAATTTTATTTTTCATATTCTTCCTTCTTTCTATAAATATTACCTAAAAATATATAGATTTTGAATATTCTTTCTTATAAATTATAATGGTTATGATAAAGATTGAATAATGTATAGCCTTGTCTTATTTTTGTTAATAATTACTAACAATTTATCGGAATTATTTTTTTCAATGTATTTCCAATAATAATCATTTTTGAAATCTGGATATTGATTTGTATTAATTTTCAAGTTAACTAAGTATTCCTTAAATAATGCTTCAAAATCAGTATTTTTGTTAGAAGACAAATTGTTTGGAAGTTTACTTGTTTTTTCTAACTCAAAAATTTCATAAATAGTTCCGTCTCCCTGAAATCCGATTTCTGTTTTTTTCTCATATAGTGATTTCAAGTTAGAAGATAGTTCAATGTTCCAATTATTAATGTATTTTCTCGCATTTGAATTATGGACATAATAAAAATATGAGATTCCCAGAAATAGAAATAAAATAATAAATATAGATATGATAACCTTTTTCATTTCTTCTCTCCCCTTTCTAATTTAAGTATATCAAAAGTACTTTTTATTAACAAGTACTTTGTAATATTGAGAATTATAAAGGCAAATAATTTTTATGAAAAAGTAATGATAAAAAATTTTTTATTGACGATTTAACATTAATATTGATGAAAACAATTTAACACAAAAATAGACCTATATATTAAATAAAAATTTCTCATTTATACCTCTTTTTTAATTAACAATACCATTTAACTTTAACTGGATTATTTTCATTATCTATTGCTATCAGTTGCAGTGATTTTAATACTTTTTTAAACTCTTCTTTAGCAAGCTGATCATATATTTCTTTATTTTCACATAAGCCAGCTTGATGATACACTATTGCTGCCACAGCATAAAAAGTATAACCTAGAGCATTTGTTGGTGAATCTTTTGTTGCACATGCAATTAAAATTGCTCGCACAATTGCCAAAGGTACAATTGTCTCCTCAACATCTTTGATAAGCTCCTTAGCTTCTTTTAAAAGCATTCTTTGTTCTTTTTTTGTTTTAGTACCAGCTAAATATTTTCTAGTTTCACAAATAATATGTTTTAACCTTGCATCATCAGGATATTTATCTTGATAAATACTTAATAAATTTTGTTCCACGTAATTCAAACTCCAATTTGCTAATGTTTCAGCACTTTGACTCTCAATTAAAGCCATTAATACAACCACCGTAGGATCATCTATATCGCCTAACATTCTTTTTAATTTTACCATAAAATTATCTCCTTCTTAAATCTATTGCTTCGATAACAATATTATACCCATATCAACTTCTCCAAGCGATTAAATTGTTATTAATCCTACTTCTGTTTAGTTACTTATAAAAAGAAAAAATCCTTGAATAATCAAGGATTTTATAAACAACACATTTGATAAAATTAACGTTTTGAGAACTCCGAAACTTTATAAAATAAGTGTTTTAAAGTCTTTTTGTCGCTTACTTGTTGCATTGCTAAAACAAGTGAACACTATCTATTAAAACAGATTTTTATAATCACAAATTTTTATTGTTGTTCATAAGTGATTTATTATTTAATATTATTAATTACTTCAATTATTTATTTCAACTTTAGATATGACGAACTAATTCTTGTTAAAAAATTAGTTTCTCTTTCCTCCTCAATACTTAACACTGTAAAATCAACTGGTAATCCACATTCCTTTTCTAAAATGGAACAAATAAAATTTAAATCGTGTATTATATTATCCGATCTCTCTGAATAAATAAGTAATATATCAATATCATTTGGAACTTTATTAACGTCTAATAATGACCCAAACAAATAAACATAATTGAAATTTTCAAACAATGTAATATGTTGTTTAATTAATCTACTTATCTCTTTATTGCTTTTTAATCTCATATATGTATTTATAAAAATCATTCATAGTTAACAATGTTACTTTCATTTTTTCGGCAAGTTCATATGCTTGTTTGGAAATACAAGATTCCCCGTTCCAATTATGTAAATTAACAATAACATCATTTTCTTCTGGCATTAGATTTAATAGTTCAACCTCACTCAAACAATATTCATATACAAAAACTAATTTGACACCATTCACATCAACTTCTCTTAAATTGTTGTACGTAAAAAATCTATAAAATACGTCTCTGGATTTCATATATTTTAATGCAAAGTTTAAACTTTCTAATCTAACCTTAGCATATTTACAACAATCATAGTCAAAATATAATTGCCTCAATCTGGGGGTATCAAATAAATACAATTTACTTGATTCATCGTTCTCAATTAATTGAATATATGGATTATCTATTCCCAAAACTATAGTTTCAAATTTACCATCAGCTGTTAATTTTGTTATTAAATCTTCTAAGGTTTCTGTAGATGGTAAAAGAAACTCTTCAATTGGCTTTATTCCAAACATAGAGTTAATTATTTTAGGAAAAAGAACCTGTCTATTCTTTTCATCTTCACCACGAGTGGTTTCAAATTCATCTATATGTAACATAAATCTATGTATATATGCTAAATTTGAATATTCTTTTTTTGGATGACGTTGAATCAAGTCAAAATTTTTCTCAAACAGTTTTTTTATTTTTCTATTATTTACTAATATTTTAAGTTCAAATTTATCCCATAATTTCTTATTATGACCTAAATAATAATTTTCATAAATTGTTTTATTTTCTAAAAGAAGTGGTGCTACTTCTTTCTTTAATTCATCAAAAGTTTCAAATTTTCTTTGAAAAAATCTATTAACCTCATTTTCTCTAATTTTCTTCCATTCTTTAACTTCATCAGCTGTAAACAAAGAATTTTTATCGAAATCCTTATGACAATTAGGACACAAGATTATTAGATTTTCAAATGAATTATCAGCAGTTTCACAATAAGGAAGAATATGTGCCTTTTCAATTATATCTCCATCTTTTCTAAACAATTCTCTTTGACAGCTAGGATTCATGCATCTTCCCATTGATTCTGCATATAATTTTCTTTTAACATCTTCTGATATACTTTCTCTACTCATCGTATAATTGCTCCTTTCCATAGTTCATCTTAAATGAGAGAGATTATACTCCTATTCATAAAAAGAAGTATCTAATCTTCTCATGACAACATTTACGTTTTGACAACTGTAAAATACGATAAAACAAGATTTTTAAAGTGGTTTTGTTACATTATCAAAACAAAATAATTTAAGTCAATTCGTTTTTATTATCATTAGATGATAATACAGCTTCAACCTGAGCAATTAATTGTTCCTTATCAGGCATATATGTTACATATTTTGAAGCAAAAATATTATTACTCAATCCTCCTAATGCATACTGCATATCAACATTGCCTTTATCAGTGCATAAAATCAATCCAATTGGTGGATTATCATTTTCATCATTAATTTCTGCTGTATAATAATTCAAGTACATATTAAGTTGCCCAACTGCTTCAGGCATTAATTTGATAGTTTTTAATTCTATCAATACATAAGATTTTAAAATTTTGTTATAGAAAACCATATCCACATAATAATGCGTATTTCCGAATGTTATCCTTTGCTGAGTTCCTACAAACATAAATCCTTTTCCAAGTTTCAAAAGAAACTTTTCAATTTGTCTAACAAGAGCTTCTTCCAAATCAGATTCCATCATTGGTTTATTTTCTGGCAGACAAAGAAATTCAAAAACATAAGGATCTTTTACTATATCCTCTGGTTTAGCAATTTCATTTCCTTTTAACGCTAATTCAAGAACCTTCTTTTTATTAGTCTCCCCATTTGATAATAACAATCTTTCAAGTAATGAAGTGCTAATTTGTCTTTTTAACTCTCTTACTGACCAATTTGCATTAATTGCTTCTTTTTCATAGAAACTACGTTTGTCATCATCAGATATATATAATAATTCGCAATAATGTGACCAACTTAATTTGCTAGACAGTGTCTGGCAATTTGGATATTTTAAATAAAGCAATCTCATATTTTGAAGATTTGCTCGAGAAAATCCTTTTCCAAATTTATTTGTAAGAGTTTTCGATAGTGTAAGTAATTGTTTTTTTCCATATTCGCCACGCTGAGATTTTAACTCATCCTCAACTATAATACGTCCTATATTCCAATATGCATTAATTAACTCAGTATTAATATTTTAATGACATTAGTTCTAGCATTTGTAATAATACTAGCGATTTCATTTACTAATGCTTCATTGTTTAACAAATTATTTCCCACAATCAACTACTACTTTCAATATTAATTATTCTTATTATACCCTTATTTTAAAAAGAAAAAAAGAAGTATCTAAACTTCTCACAAAGTCCAAATACTTCTCTAAACATCTCATTACTGTTATTACTAACGTTTTGTTAATTCCTAGATATGATAAAATCAGCACTTTTTATTGATTTTGCATCTTACCTGCTTATTTGCCAAACCACTTCAAACCAATTTATTACTATGATTTTTTAATATTTTAGTTTTATTAAAATTATTATTAGTATTTTAAAAAAATCTCATTTGATGTTGACGTTATAACGATATTTCGCTATAATGTAATTATAAAAGCTAACTTTATAAAATATTAATTCTGTTAACACTATGGTGTTAAGTAGAGAAAAGGAGACAAATATGATTACAAAAACATTTAAAGTTAAAGCAAATACATTTAGAAAATTAGATGATCCATTTGAAAATGGAAAATCAAAAAAATATGTATTTTATGTAAAAACATCGGATATCCCTGAGGGAATTCCTATGGCAACCAATCCACGTGAACAAAAATTATCTTCATCTGTTGCTAAAGCCATTGAGGAATCATTATGTAGCAATGATGGGTACTTTCATTTAAAAAATCGTGGTATTGTAATATCAGCAGGAAAAGTCATTTTTAATAACAAGAAAGAGGAAGTAACGATTGAATTTGATGATAACGCCCTCCATGGAAATATTGATGGTGGTCATACATATAAAATTATTTGCGAACACAAAGATGATTCAAAAATTGATCAATATGTACAATTTGAGATTATGACAGGTGTAGAAGATATTATAGAAGATTTGGCTAGGGCACGTAATACATCTGTACAAGTCGATGAAAAATCCATGGCTGAATTAGCTAATAAATTTGATCCAATTAAAGAAGGACTTGAAGGAATGCCATTCTATAATAGAATTGCTTTCAAACAAAATCAAATAGAAATTGATAACACAAATGGAAAAAATTTAAAAATGATTGATGCTAGAGAAATTGTTGCTATTATAAATATGTTTAATATCGATCGTTTTGATTTCAAAACACACCCAACTCAAGCATATTCTTCTAAAGCAAAAATGTTATCCATATATCTTGAAAATCCTGAGCACTATAGAAAATTCGTTAATATTGCACCAGATATTTTTGATCTTTATGATGCAATAGAAACTGAGTTTGCAGATGCTTATAACGAAGCAGGAGGACGATATGGTAGAAAAAAATATTCTGGTTATAAAGATGGACGCATTGTTGGAAAAAGTAAATTTGAGCAAAATGAACTTACATACAAAATACCAGATGGTCTTCTATATCCAGTAGTGGCTGCTTTTAGAACTTTAGTTGTTGATAACAATGTAACAGGAAAATATGAGTGGTATAATGGAGTGGATCCAATTAAAATTTGGAAAAAATGCAAAGTAGAATTAGTAAATAAAATAATGAGTTTTGCTAATTCAATTGGTGATAATCCAAATGCAGTTGGTAAGGATCAAAATATTTGGGATTTAGCATATATGACTGTATTATTTCAAAAAGAGTAAAAGGAGAGTTTATGAGCTATTCTATACACATTCGATTAAAAGAAATTTTAGATAGTAGAAACATCACACAAAAAGAGCTTGCCAAAATGGCTAATATTAGAGAATCAACAATAAGCGATATTTGTCGTGGAACTCGAACAGTAATGAATTTTGAACATATTGCCAAAATTGCAGAAGTTCTAAAAATAACAGATATTAGCGATTTAATTGAACTCACTAAAAAATAACAGAGATAAAATTTTTGTTTTTCAATAAAAAGATTAATACCCATTTGTTTTAATGGGTCTCTAAATTTTGACGGGGTTTGTCACTCGTAAAAATTTAAATATCTGTTTTAAGCACATTTTAATGTGCTTTTTTATTATAAAATTTAGTTAACTATCTGATATATGTAATTATTAAATATTCTAATCTTTAAATTAAAATCAAAACCATTCAACAATATAAATTTTCTGTATTAATTTAAAACAACTAAACGTTGTTCCCTTTAAAAAATCATAATAAATAACATATTAATGTAAAACATATGTGAAATACCTTTATATTATTTACATCATCAAAACCATAATATTCTGTAAAATTTCCATATCTATATAGTTAGCTTTCAATATATTCTTTTAGTTAATAAACAAATATATTGCTATAAAAAATTTTATCATTAAATTTTTTTAAATAATATTTTTCTAATTTTATTAAATCACACCATCTTTTTATTATTTTAAAATATTTAAATTAATCTCTATTAGAAATGTTTTCATTTCTTGTATCTTCCACATCAATATACGTCTTTTCATTAAATGGGCATAATAATTTCCATAATTCATAATTTTGATGCGTTTCAAATCCTTCAGTTAACATTTCTTTTAAACTCATCCAATTATGTAAAAAACGATTAAGATCATCATCATCAAACTCTAAAGTGTATTTAGTTCCTTTTCTTTGTATTTTCAAAGGAAACTTCTCATCTATTGCAAATAATAAAGGTAATATATCAGGTTTTTCATCAATATGATATTCATAAAAAGTATTTAATGGTACATTTAATGCATTTGCAATTTTTAATAACTGTTCTTGCTTTGGCATAACCTTGTTCAACTCATACTTTCGAATAGCAACCTCATGAATACCCGAAAGCTCTCCTAATTGCTTTTGTGTTAATCCTCTATAATTTCTGATTTTTTTTATTTTATCACCTGTTGTCATTATAACGTCTCCTTTATATCTTATAATTATATCATACTATTTTAGTTTTACAATAAAACTTTATAATATCGTTGACAGAGTATATAATGCTCTGTATAATATTTTTATAGAGCAATAATTGCTCTGAAATATAATTGGAGGTGATAAATTGTTAAAATAAAAAAATTCATTAGACTCCGCGACCAAACTTTGTCTAATGAACTATGTATCGAAAGAACAGTTTTTATAATGTCCTTTCTTTGAACATTATATCAAAACATTCTTTCGTATTCAAATACTCTTACAAAGGAGGTATAAGTTTATGGAAGAAAAAAGAGTATATATTGAATTACCAGCCTTTACTGGTAGAAATGTACCGATTAGTGAATTAGCAAAAGCTATAGGTAAAGATGCTCAATACATTCGTATCGGATTACAAATGGGTATCTTAAAATTTGGATATGCATTGAAAAGAGAAAATTCTTCAGAATTTAATTATTATTGTCCTGATAAAAAAGTATGGGAAGAAACAGGATATTTTAAAGAGGTTCGTGTATGAGTAAACCAAAATTAGAATTGATTTCATTAGAGGAAGTTAATGCTAAAAGCGTAGATTGGTTATGGTATCCGTATATTCCATTAGGAAAGGTAACAATTATTCAAGGTGATCCTGGCGGAGGAAAGACAACATTAATTCTCCGTCTTTCTTCCCTCCTATCTAGAGGTAAACCTCTTCCTTTTGAAAATCAAGATATAAACAAAGAACCTATTAAAATCATTTATCAAACTGCTGAAGATGGTTATGATGATACCATTAAACCTAGATTACTTGATGCTAATGCTGATTGTTCTCAAATTCAATTTATTAATGAAGCGGATATACCTTTAACTATGTTAGATGAAAGAATTGAAGAAGCAATAATTAGACTTCAAGCAAAATTATTTATTCTTGATCCAATTCAAGCCTATCTAGGTTCAAATGTTGATATGAATAGAGCCAATGAAATTCGACCACTTATGAAAAATCTAGCAAATATTGCAAGTAGACAAAATTGTGCAATCGTTTTAGTTGGTCATATGAATAAAACAAGAGGTAATAAATCAATATATCGAGGTATAGGTACCATTGATATTCCTGCTGCAGCTAGAAGTGTGTTAATAGTTGGTGAATTAAAAAGCAACCTAGATATTAGAGCAGTTATTCATGATAAAAGTAGTCTTGCTCCAAAAGGTGATGCATTTGCATTCAAATTAAGCAAAGAAAAAGGATTTCAATGGATTGGCAAATATGATATTAATTCCGATGAATTATTAGCCGGATACCATAAAGAATCTGAAAAATCAAGAGCCACCCAATTTATCTTAGAACAACTTTCATCTGGTCCAGTTGCCTCTGTAGAAATATTTAAGCAAGCAAAAATAAATAATATATGTGAAAGAACTCTCAATCAAGCTAAGGCAGAATTAAATGTCCGCTCAAAAAAATAGGTACTTCATGGTGTTGGATATTAAACGATTAAGATTGCATGAATGCAAAACCTTTAAATACTGCAATATTACAATCTTCCTTTCTGTCAGGTACCTTTGTTACTTTGTCGAAAGTAACGCAAATGCACTTTTGACAATATCAAAAGATGCTTGCGCTCTGCGAGGCATTTTAAGGAGTAAAACCAAATGGAACGTACAATAAGTGTAATGATTGGTAGAGGAAACGTTAATCATAATAGACGTCATTTTATCACTAAAAATGTAGATGCATCCCGTACAATATACAATCATGAATATGTTTATATAGACATTCGAGATGCATATCATTTTCTCTTCGATGAAGCATTGCAAAGATATAATAGTAAGCAATATAGAAAAGACCGTGTAATTGGTGATTATTATGAAAAAATAAGATTAAGCAAACAAGAAAAGAGTTTTCATGAAATCATTATTCAAATAGGAAATAAAGATGATATGAATGTCAAATCAGAAAATGGAGAGTTAGCAAAAAATATTCTTGATGAATATATGAAAAGTTTTCAGGAAAGAAATCCAAATCTATATGTATATTCTGCTCATCTTCATATGGATGAAGAAACACCTCATTTGCATATTGATTTTATTCCATTCATTACTAACAGTAAAAGAGGACTAGATACACGAGTATCATTGAAACAAGCACTTAATAATCAAGGATTTAAGGGTGGTACAAGAACAAATACAGAGTGGAATCAATGGATTTTATCAGAAAAACAATATCTTGCTAAAATAATGAAAAAATATCAGATCAAGTGGAAACAACTCGGTACACATGAACAACATCTAGATATATTAGATTTTAAAAAAATGAAAAGAAATGAAGAAATTATATCTCTTAAAAATGAAATAAATGATTTAACAAATCAAAAACAACATTTAAACCATATAATTTCATCTACAAAAGAAGAAATCAATGAGATTGAGAACAGACTCACAATTATTAAAGAGGATGAAAAATTATTTAACAAATTAAGTAGTGAAGTTAAAAATGATAAAATTTGGAATATACCTAAACCGTCCCATATGATAAGTTCAAAAACTTATCACAAAAATACAGTGATTCCATTTATTCAAAATATCAAATCATATGTTAATAAAATTATCAAAAAGTGTATTGATTTAACTAAACAAGTAAAATATCTTAATCAATCAACATTTAAATTAAAAATTCAAGTCAATGAACTTAATGAAACAATTGATAAACTCATTAAGGAAAATAGAGAAATAAAAAATGATTTATCTGCAATTCGAAAAGCTCTAGGTCATAGACAATTTCAAGAAATCTTAAATCAAAAAAAGGAAAGAGAGGTTAATCAAAATGAAAAAAATAATCGTTGATGAAAAGAATCATATAGCATATCAATTAATAGGAGATATTTATTATCCTATTTTATGTAACTATCAATTACCATTAGGTAATTACGCAAAAGAAAAGATACAATATTTGAAAAGTTATTATCCTAAAGAATATGTACAGTTATTAAAAGACAAAGATTTTCATAATCAACTATTTATCTTAAACTGCTATTGTGAACAATATTATCAAAAGAGACTTATATAATGGTTCAATTCCCATCCTCATGCCAAGCCAATAGAAATTAAAGATTTTCAGACAAAATTAAAAAAACAAATTATAGAACAATATATTAATACAAAGTAGGAGGATTTCACATGAAAAATATTAAACTACCAAATAGTTATGGAGGCGTTATAAAAATGGGTAATGCCTCCCGTAGAAGAAGACCATATATGGTAAGAATTACCACAGGCTATGAAATAAATGAAAAAACAGGAAAATCAAAACAAAAGTATGGAATCATTGGATATGCAAAAACAAGGACAGAAAGATTACAAATGCTTGCCGACTACCATAATGCACCTTTTGATTTAAATAATAGTTCTACTACATTTAGAGAAGTTTATGAGCAATGGTCTAAAGAAAAGTTTGAAAATGCTTCTAAATCTACAATCAATGGTTATCGTGCTTCATATAATACATGTACATTATTATTTGAAAGAACATTTAGAGAATTAAAAACTTCAGATTTACAAAAAGTTATTGATACTTGTGAAAAAAACTATCCAACATTAAAGAATATTAAAATATTATTTAATCAACTTTATAAATATGCTATGAAAAATGATATTTGCAATAAAGATTATTCAAAGTATGTAGACATTGCTAAATACAGTAATAAAAATCCTAATTCAGTTGAAAGAAAACCTTTCACTAAAGAACAAATTGATATATTTTGGGATTTATCAGATGATATATACTATCAAATTATCCTTATGTTGATTTATACAGGTGTGAGAATAAGTGAGATGTTAGATTTAAAAAAAGAAAACATTTATTTAGATGAACAATATTTTGAAATTATTGACTCGAAAACAGAAAATGGCATACGTAAAGTTCCTATTTCAGACTATATACTACCATTCTTTAAAAATTGGTATCAATCATCAAAAATAGAATACTTACTTCATACTCCAGATCAAAAACACTTTAAATATAGAAACTATTATGATAGTTACTTTAGACCATTATTAGACAGATTCAATTTAGATCATACACCTCATTGTTGTAGACATACTCTTGTATCACTAATGGCAGAAGCTAATATATCATCAACATTTAATAAAATGATTATTGGTCATGCTGGAGCAATGTCATTAAATGAAAAAGTATATACACATATAGATATAAAAGAATTAGTAAAAACTGTTAATAGTGTTTATTATCCATCTTTTATAAAAAAATAACACGAGTATAATCTAAAAATACATTTAAATCATTTTGCATAAAAAGAACTCTATTATAAATCAAATAGAGTTCTTGTTTATAAATCATAATAAGACAGTAATTTTATTAAAGAAATATAAATATTCTTTTTTTCTAACAGACTCTTTCTTTCATAATATAACTTTGTTATTAATTCTCTTGCATTCTCCCCATAATGAATTTCATTATGACAATTACTACACAATGATACTATATTCTCTTCTATATCAATAGAAAAATCAAATTCATCTTGAAAAGCCATTGGTATCAAATGATGGGGTTCAGTATAAGGAACACCATCTTTTTTCCGCTTAAAAGTTTTATGTTTTTTATCAATTTCACAAGAAAAATTAGCTATCCCTAATGCATTAATAGCTACTGCTTT
Organism: Erysipelatoclostridium sp. MSK.23.31; assembly: GCF_019125875.1. Taxonomy (NCBI): domain Bacteria; kingdom Bacillati; phylum Bacillota; class Erysipelotrichia; order Erysipelotrichales; family Coprobacillaceae; genus Thomasclavelia; species Erysipelatoclostridium sp. MSK.23.31. The sequence continues at coordinate 60,835 of NZ_JAHOCB010000001.1, forward strand.
ATTTCTTTTATATACTTTATTAAATTTATTTTCTACTAATTTTGGTTTAGGTTTTAAAACATCTGAATATGAATATATTTTTGATGGATTAATGATTATGTCAGTTATAACTGTTTTCAACATATCATCTAATTGATCATTCTGCTTCATTATTTTAGCACGTGTTTTATCTTTTTTGAATATACTAAGTGAATTATGAATATATTGACCAAATTCTAAAAGATTTCCCATTTCATCATATAATTTTCTAGGTCCTTGTATATTTCCTATAAGCCCATTTTTATGTAACTCATCAATCGTTATTTGACTTGTGTCAAAATGTTCAACAAGTTTAAAACGTGTATATTTTGAGTATTTTCTTCCCTTTTCATATTCCCCCATATCAACCCAATAATTCTTATCATCTATAACATTATCACTGGTAATATCAGTTTCAATAACATCAACTAAAAACTCAATAGCACTTACTGGTTTAGTAGAATAAATAAAAACTTTATCTCCTACAGAATAATTAGCATTTTGTTTCCAATCAATATATGGTAATTCTTTAAATGCTCTTACATGATCATATTTATTATGATTAGCTGAAATAATCCATTCCAAAAAAATCCACTCCCATCTATATATAACTTTTATTATAATTAATTTTGATACTTTGTGCATCTTAAATGACAATTGTGCTAGTTAATTTTGCATATTACTTGCTTCTTACGTGCTACTTATCTTTAAAAATCCAAAAAATTTTAAAACATCCATATACAACAAAAGCCCCATAAAAAGGGGCTTTGTGTAGTTTTGAATTGTTCAAAACTGTGAAATAATTTGTGTAAATTAACGTTTTGAGAATTGTGGAGCACGACGAGCTTTTTTAAGACCATATTTTTTACGTTCTTTAACGCGTGCATCACGAGTAAGGAATCCAGCTGCTTTTAAAGTTGGTCTATAATCAGTACCAGCTTGTAATAATGCTCTTGAGATACCATGACGGATAGCTCCAGCTTGTCCAGAGTATCCACCACCATATACGTTTACACTAACATCAAATTGAGAAGTTGTGTTAGTCAATTCTAATGGTTGATTAACAATCATTAATAAAACGTCTGATGGTAAGTATTCTTTAGCTGGTTTATCGTTAATTACGATATTTCCTGTACCTGGTGTTAGGATAACACGAGCTACAGAAGATTTTCTACGTCCAGTTCCTCTATATTGTACATTTGCCATTGTTCTGTATTTCCCCCTTACCCTTTAATCTTCAATTCTTCTGGTTTTTGTGCTGCATGTGGATGTTCACTACCTGCATATACAAATAATTTCATCCCTTGTTTTCTACCTAATGTGTTATGTGGTAACATACCTTTTACCGCTGCTTCAACCCAACCAGTTGGATTTTGTTCTTTGAATTGGCGAGCAGTTTTAACTTTTAAACCACCTAACCATCCAGAGTGACGATAGTAATTTACTGTATCTAATTTCTTTCCAGTCATTACTACTTTATCAGCGTTTACGATGATTACATAATCACCAGTATCCACATGTGGTGTGTAAGTAGGTTTATTTTTACCTCTTAACACTGTTGCTACTTCTGATGCCAAACGACCTAAAGTTAAGTCAGTTGCATCAACTACGTACCATTTTCTTTCGATTGTGGCTGCATTAGCCATAGTTGTTTGTCTCATTTTACTTTCTCCTATATCCTTACCGGGGACTTAGAGTTCATAAGAACATTCTCATTATAAATACTTCTATATTTAATGTCAATGATTTTTCTACAAATAAATTACCTTATTATCATATATTTTTCTATTTTTGACTTTTAAAAAAACTCTAGAATAAAAACACCATTTTAATCATTATTTTTATTCATTAATTACTGTTACTATTTAATATTTAACTCATTTAAAAAGACAGTGCTAGAAATAATCAATAGCACTATCTTTCTATTTTAATTATACTTTCTTTTTTTAAACAATACTAAACCGCCCGCAGATAATAACAATGATGTCATAATTGCACCTAAATATGTATTATCACCAGTTTTAACACTTGTATTAGGTTTATTTTCTGGTTTTACCTCAGGTTTCACTTCAGGTGTAGGAGCATCAATTTTAACTAATTTATCAATTGCTTCTGTTAATTGAGCATAAGCTGATTCAATTGCTTCTTTGTCACCTGATGTTATCGCACTTCTTACTTTTGCTAAAGCAGTACTTAATATATCTAGTGACTCTTTAGTATAAATATCTGTTTTCCCTAAAAATTCTTCACCTTTAGCAATCACTTGATCTAATTCTGCTTCTGTTACATATTTTTCAAGATTAGCTATAGCTGTATTTAAAGCTCTAATTGCTTCTTCTACAGCCTCTTTATTAGCACTTGTATCATTTAATACTTTAGTCGCTTCTTCGATTACTGTATTTAATTTTTCAATAGTTGCAGCTTTATATACATCTATCTTAGCTGCTTCAGCTGTTGCTTCTGCTAGCCTAGCTTTTAAACCTTCTTTATCAACGACAACTGCATTAACTACAACTTTTACTGTTTTTGAATATTCACCATTGACATATTTTACATCATATTCATCTGCTGTACCTGTAATTTTTGTTTCTGGATCAACCCAAGACCATCCTTCTGGTAATGCTACATTTGCTAATTTATCACCAACGATTCCATTTAATTTAAAATCACTAGGGAAAGTACGTTCAGCAACTGTTAAAGTCATCGTTTTACGAGTGAATTTATAATCACTTTCACGTTCTGGTCTATTTCCATCATATTCTATATCATTTGGAATAGCAGTATAATGAATGTTATATTTACCAACTGGTAATTTTGCTAAACTAGCTAGATCATCTTTGCCTGTACAAAGTAAATCAACACTAGTTAACCCACCTTCATTTTTAAACATATGTTCATTTTCAATTGAAAAATCTACAAAACTATTACGATTAGATGTAACACCAGCTAATAGATCAGGTGTTGCTCCTTCTTGCATTGTTACATCTTTTAACCCACTAATTTCTGGTGCAGCATCGTAATATTCTTTTGCTGCAGCTTTTTGTTCTTCATTTTGAGCATAATATACATAATCAATTGCAAATTCAGTTCCTGCTAAATTAGTTTCTACATCACCAGGCCAGTTTCCACCCATAGCTAAGTTTAATTGAATATATTGTGGACGATTAAAACATTTTTTTGCAGATTCACCCCAAGTTGGATTAGTTAAATCTAGGGTATTATAAATCACTCCATCGACGTACCATTCAATTTTATCTGGTGACCAATTGATACCAAATACATGATAATCATCATTGAAATCAGCACCGCTTGGGTTTGTATATGCTTTTCCCCCAGAACCAGTTGTATCTTGATCCCATTGATCACCGATATTTTTATCATAAAAATGTGGTGTCCCCCATACTTGTTTATTTCGAGCTTCACCTTCATAACCACCTAATAATTCCATGATATCGATTTCACCGCAACGTGACCATCCATATCCTTGTTTACCATTAATCTTTCCATCAAGTGTAAAATCAGCACCTAATGTCCAAAACGCAGGGAATGCTCCTCTTCCTTTTGGTAATTTTGCTCTCATTTCAATTCTTCCGTATAAAAATTCTTGTTTTCCATGAGTTCTCACACTTCCAGAATTATAGATTACTTGACGATTACCACGAGGATTTTTATATTGATCTTCTTTTGCACGATCAGTAGCCTTTAAAACTAAGTTTCCATCACGCATAAATACATTTTCGTCACTTTTTACATAGTGTTGTTGTTCAACACCACGAATACTTCCTAATTCATATCCCCAGTCACTTGTATCTAATTGCGATTCATTAAAATCATCAGCCCATAAAATATCATAATTTGAATCTTCTTCGCTGTCTCCACCGATAAGTTCTACATCATCAAAATAAACAGTAGAATTTTTCAGTGAGTCACTTGCATTCCCATCTACCCAACGTGCAACACCAACAACATATGCTGTTTCTGATGATGTTGTAAATTCTAATTCTACTTCTTCCCATCCGTTGGTAGGACTAATTGGCTTATCCTTAAATGTTTTCGGAGCGTTTAATCCTCCCGTCTTAACATCCAAGGTAATTGTATCATCAGAATTTTCGCTTGAAAACTTAACTTTTGCTTTTAATGTATATTTAGTGTTTGGTTTCAAGGTCACTTCTTGCCAAATATGTCCATTAGCATGCAAATCAGTAGTTGCCCCAAGTTTCCCTGATTTACCAATAGTTACACCATCTTCAGCAACAACACCAGAATTTTGCCCTGCAATATTCCAGTTAGTAGCCCCATTATCAAAATTACCGTTTTTCAAAACTGAATCTTTTTTCATCTCTACTAGATCATATTGATGATCTACAGCCGCATTTACTGGTGAAATTGTAGGTACTGCTGCCATACTAGTTAACATTCCTGCAACTGCTACAGATGATAAAACTTTTCTAAAACTCCATCTTCTCTCCATAATGTTCTCCTTTTCTCGTATAGAATAGCGATTTAGATTATAACTTAATGTATTTATTGTCCCACTTACCCAATACAAAAGACCTGACTAAAAACAACACGAAAACACGGTATAAAATACCTTACACTAAAAGTGTATTAATCGTATTCTTTTAATCAGGTCTTGCCTAATCTAATAGTAACAATCCTATCGCAATATCATTATATATTCTTTCATCACTAAAAGTCAATATTATTTTAGTAAATAATCATAGTTAATTTACTTTCATTTTAGTAAATTAACTAACAAAAAAAAGTAGAGCATAACTCTACTTACTTTGTTAAAAAATCCAACGATAATTTTAAAACTTCTTTAATATGTTCAACAGTATCATAATTATGGTTTGCCCCTTCAATTGGTACAAATTTTAATTGTTGATTAAACTTGGGAACATATATTTTACTAATATCAAATGGTACAGTTGTATCATTTGTACCATGAATTACTAATAATTCATTTTTATATGTATCTAGATCAGCATAAAAATCTCTAGCCAAAATATCATCTACAAATGTCTGAGAGATTTCATAACCGCCATGATCATATAATCCATTAGAACTTGGCTCAACCTTACCAGTAAGATAATCTAAAGCTGCTGGTAAATTAAAAGCAGGAGCCCATAATACTAATTTGCTAATTACTTGTGGATATAACTTCGCTAATTCACTAGCAACTGCACCGCCCATAGAATGTCCTAAAACATAAATTTCAGTACAGTTTTCCATTTTTAATGCTTCCTCTAGAATAACACGTGCACAAGCCAACTCATCTTTAAAAGTCATATCTTTAAAATTAAGATCACTTTCCCCACTACCTAAAAAATCAAATCTAAATGTAGCTATTCCTTTTGCTTCCAGCATCCTTGCTAATTGAACATAACAAAACTTCGTCCCCGTCTTTTGACCGGTAAAGCCGTGAAAAATTATACATACTGGATGTCTATCTAAATCCGGCTTATGAAAAAATCCTCTCATCGTTCCTTTTGGTGTAGGAATTTCACAATAATGTTGCATTACAACACCTCGTGCGCTTTTTTAAAGCGTTTAATTCCACCATTATTAATGTATTGGTTTGTAATATCACGAATATTTGCTTCTTCAAAATCACCACCAATAAATAAACATGTATCCATAATTTCACCAGTTAAAGCAAGCCAGATTTCATCACTAAAATCTTCTTCAGTAATCATCTCTTTGACAATTTTTAAACAATTATCAATGTAATCATCCTTATTAATTTCTGTAATTCCTTCCATTATTCTTCCTCCTTCACTAATTCTTTTATTACATACCCCGCAATCATCAGACCAGCTACACTAGGAACAAAACTCACACTACCTGGTGTACTGCCATCAACTTCTTGCGGAGATTCTGTCGAATATAAAACAGGACATTTTTTTATGCCCCGATTCTTTAGTTCACGACGCATTACTCGTGCTAATGGACACACACTAGTTTTATAAATATCTGTGATTTCAAAACGGCTTGGATCTAATTTATTACCTGTTCCCATTGATGAAATGACTCTAACTCCAAGGTGCTGACAATTTTCAATTAGCGCCAATTTAGCCTTAACAGTATCAATTGCATCAACCACAAAATCACAATCTTCAAAAATAGTTTCCATTCCTTGATCTGGTAAATAAAACTGTTGGTAGGTAGTGATCTTTAGATTAGGATTAATATCTAAACATCGTGCTCTAGCAACATCTACTTTATTCATCCCAATCGTTGAATGCAACGCATATAACTGACGATTCAAATTAGTTATATCAATAATATCATGATCAACCAAAACTAATTCGCCGATCCCGTTTCTAACAAGAGCCTCAACTACATAGCTCCCAACTCCCCCTAAACCAAAAACTGCAACTTTTTTATTTTGAAGACACTCGATCCATGAAGATCCTACCATCCTTGTAATTCTTGCAAACTGTTCCATATTCCACCTCGTGCTTATTATAAACTAATCTATCTCTTTTATAAAGAATAAGCAAATAATTTTTTCTTAGTCCAATTTAGGACATTTATGCATAGACCAATAAGGTCCACTCTATAATAAATTTAGGTGGTGGTTTTATGTATTACAAAAGAATTCGCGATTTAAGAGAAGATAAAGACCTTACTCAAAAACAATTAGCAGAATATTTAAATGTCTCTCAAAAATCTTATTCTCGTTACGAACGAGGAGAAAGAACCATCGATCCAGAGATTTTATCCAAACTCGCAACATTTCATGAAACCACTGTTGATTACTTGATCGAACGTACTGATGATAAAACTGATTACACTAAGAAAAAACGGCGCTAGTTAACTAGCGTTTTATTATTTTAGACCGTTTTGGTCTAAAAACTTCTAGTCCTAATTAGACTAATCTATAATTGAAAAAGGCGGTGATATGATGCAATACAAACGATTAAAAGAGCTTCGAACTAAATATGGCTACACTCAAGAAAAAGTAGCCAAATATTTACATGTCGATCAAAAAACATACTCCCGCTATGAACTAGGTCAACACGAAATGACGCCTGATACGCTTGGAAAACTTGCAACTCTCTATGATACCTCCGTTGATTATCTAATTGAAAGAACTGATAATATAAAAAGTTTTACTAAATAAAAAACGTTTGATGTTCCAAACGTTTTTTATTATTCATAATCAGCCGTGTAACCACGATTATCTAATTCCAATTTCACAACTTGCCAATCTTTAATTAATGCACCTAGCTCTTCTTTAATCCGAACTACACCCATCTTATCCTCACCACGAATAACAGCCATTATTGTTGGACCAGCCCCCGACAAATAAGCCCCAAGTACTTTTTCATCTTGTTCTAAAACTCCCATGATTTCATTAAAGCCTTTAATTAAATCACCACGATATGGTTGATGCAAACGGTCTTTAAAGCCTAATTTTAGCCCCTCATCATATCCATTAATCAATGAAGCAACCATCAACGCTAAATGAGATACGTTTTTAATCGCGTCAGCTCTTGGCAAAACCTGTGGTAAAACTGATCTTGATTGTTCAGTTGATAATGTAAATGGCGGAATCAATGTAACAAACCGATAGTCATGTTTAACAGGGATATTTAATGTTAATACATTATCTTCTTCCATTACTGATACTGTCAAGCCTCCAAAAATTGCCGGTGCCACATTATCAGGATGACCTTCAATTGCAGTTGCTAATTCTAGAATTTCTTGTCGATCTTCAACTTTATCTTTAAAAGCAAAAGCCCCAACGATTCCTGCTACAATACAAGTAGAACTACTACCCAATCCACGGGTATAAGGAACATCCCCACTACATTCAATATTTACGCCTTGATATTCTAAGCCACAAATTTCAGCAGCTTGTTTAAAAGCCTGGTAGGTCATATTTTCTTCATTACAAAACTGTTCTGGACAACCAGTAATATTTAAACCTTGATCAGCCAGTTCAAAGGTAAAGGTATTATATAAAGTCAGTGCCAACCCTGCAACGTCAAATCCGGGTCCTAAGTTAGCACTTGTCGCTGGTACTTTTACTTTTACTTTCATGCTAACCTCCTACATTGCTTCTATTTCTGATTTGATAAAACTAATAATCTCAGTTTTATCAATCGCTTCTTTATGTAACACTTCACGCTCTTTAATTCCTGCTAATGCTTGAGGCACAGGAACACCAGTCTTTTCACTTAATTTATCAATTGCTGTATAAACATCAAGTTCTTCCCCATAAATAGCTTGATAAACTGATTCAGGGAACTTATAAGGAGATGCAGTTGATAATAATACTGTTTTAGTATGGTCTCCAGTCTCCTGCTGATATTGTTTTAGAACACCATAACCAATGGCAGTATGCGTATCTAATAAATATCCAGTTTCATTGAAACATGTTTTAATTGTAGTTAAGATTTCATCTTCACTTAAACATCCTGCTTTAAACTGATCTTTAATTTTAGCAAAAGTTGCATCATCTACTTCATAAACACCTTCGCTATTTAATTTATCCATATATTGACGAACTTTTTCTCCATCACCATCAGACATAAACCAAACCAATCTTTCTAAGTTACTAGATACTAAAATATCCATAGCTGGAGCATTTGTTTTATAAAACTCACGATTTGCATCATATTTACCAGTAGTAAAGAAATCTGTTAAAATATTATTTTTATTTGAAGCACAAACAAATTTATCAATTGGTAAACCCATTTTTTTAGCAAAATATCCTGCTAAACAGTTACCAAAATTACCACTAGGAACACAGAAATTAATCTTATCTCCTAATTTGATTTCGTTATTTCTTACTAATTCAAAATAACTATGGAAATAGTAAACGATTTGAGGAATCAAACGTCCGACATTGATTGAATTTGCAGATGATAAGAAAACATTATGTTGATCACTTGCAACTTTCAATTCTTCAGATGCAAAAGCTTTTTTTACCGCACTTTGAGCATCATCAAAATTACCGTGAATTCCTACTACCTTAACATTCTTTCCTGTTTGACTGACCATCTGTTGTTGTTGAATCGCAGATACCCCATCCAAAGGATAGAATACTTTGATACAAGTTCCCTCAACATCTTTAAAACCTTCTAATGCCGCTTTACCAGTATCGCCACTAGTAGCTGCTAAGATCATTACTTCACGTTCCTCTTTTAATTGTTTTAAAGATAACGTCATTAAATAAGGTAGTAACGATAATGCCATATCCTTGAATGCTGCCGTTTGTCCATGGAATAGTTCAGCAACATAAACATCACCAGCCTTTTTTACTGGTACAACGATTTCTGGAAATAATCCTTTTCCATACGCATTTAAACACGCATCATGAATCAATTCTTTTCCTTCTTCAGGTACAAATGTACTTAATACTTCAGTTGCTAAATCAACATAATTCAATTTAGATAAAACATCTAAATCCATCTTTGTAAAATCAAAATCCGGCACTAATAACCCACCGTCTTCCCCAATTCCTTGGACGATAGCCTGATAAAAATTAATCTCTTTTTGTTGGTTTCGTGTACTTATATATTTCTTTTCCATTGTTCATCCCCCTGTGTGATTTAAACTATTGTATACAATTTATTTATATAAGTCAATACATACTTATTATAACATATCAAAGTAAAATAACTTTGATTATTTCAATTATTATTGATTACCATTGACTATTGTATACAATCGTGGTAATATGTCATAAATTAGGAAATTGGAGGACCGAGATATGTTATCAATGAACATGTTTGCAATAATTATGGCAACGATTAGTTCCATTATTGTGCATGCTCAATAATATATTGGTTCTGCTATTTATTTAATGATATTGGGACCTTATTTTAAAGGTCTATTTTTATTATATAAGGGGGAATTAGATGAAAATCGGTGTTATCGGACTAGGTACTGTTGGTTATGGAGTTATCGAAATCCTAACTAATGAAAGAAAACGTCTCGAAAAAGTCATTAATGATGAAGTAATGATTAAATATGGTTGTGGTCTTGAAGAGGTTGATCTACCAGAGGGGGTAATTTACACAAAAGACTTTAATGATGTTATAAATGATCATGAAATTGATGTTGTAGTTGAATTGATTGGTGGAGTAACTGTCGCTAAAACAATTATTTTAGAAGCTATAAGAAATGGTAAACATGTTGTTACTGCCAATAAAGCATTATTAGCCCATGATGGTAAAGAAATCTTTATGGCAGCAAAAGAAAAAAATGTCCACATTTTCTACGAAGCTAGTGTTGGTGGCGGAATCCCTGTTTTAGTCAGCCAAAAAGAAAGTTTAGTCGCTAACAACACAAAAGAAATCATTGGTATATTAAATGGAACAACAAACTTTATTTTAACTTTGATGGAAAATGAAAATTTAGATTTTGATGAAGCTTTGACCATTGCCGATGGCCTAGGTTATGTTGAAGCAAATCCAGCATTGGATTTAGATGGAATCGATGCTGCCCATAAAATTTGTATTTTAGCTCAAAATGGATTTAAAAAATATATTGATTTTGATAAAATTAGTGCTAGTGGAATCCGTAATGTAACTAAAGTTGATATGGATTATGCTAAAAAACTGGGATATCGTTTTAAGATGATTGCTCAGGCAAAAGAAGTTAATAACGGAATTGGAATTGATGTCGCAGCTACTCTAGTTAGTAAAAAAGAACTAGTAGCAAACGTCATGGATGCATATAATGTAGTAGAGATCGATAATGACTATGTTGAAAATGTTATTTACTACGGTAAAGGTGCAGGTCGTTATGTTACCGCTTCTGCAGTTGTAAGTGATATAATTAAAACTACCCAAGTAGAAAGATGGGATCATGATTATGAAGACTGCTCAAACATCTACCCGATTACTAAATCTAAGTATTATCTTAGAGCAAATAAGCCATTAGATGTTGATTATGAAATGTACTTCACTGAAAAACACGATCACATCTACATTACTCATGAAATTGAGTTAGCAGATCTAACTACAGATCTTGGTGATACAGAATACACAATTTTCAAAGTGAGGGGATAAAATGAACATAATTGTCCAAAAATTTGGTGGTACTTCCACTCGTTCGCGTGAATCACGTTCAACCATGTACAACAATATTATTAGAGAAATCAATAATGGTAATAAAGTTGTTGCGGTTGTTTCGGCGATGGGTCGTTATGATGATCCATATGCTACTGATACACTATTATCAATTGTTAATACCCAGCAGTTAACAGATGAGGAGATTGATCGTCTAACTAGTATTGGTGAAACAATTTCAACTTTAGTTTGTAAAGGAGAAGTTGCTTCTCTCGGTTATCGAGCGGCAACAATCACTAATTCAGAATTAGGAATTGTTACAGATTCAACTTTTAATAACGCAACGATCAATAAGGTTGAAGGTAAAGATATTATTGAAAAATTAAAATACGCTGATGTCGTATTTTGCCCTGGTTTTCAAGGGCATTCTATCCATGGTAAAATTACCACTTTAGGTCGCGGGGGGAGCGATTTATCAGCAGTTGCAATTGGGGTAGCAATTGATGCTAGTGAAGTAGAGATATACAGTGATGTAAATGGAATCTACACTGCTGATCCAAGATTAGTTCCTGATGCTCTTAAATTGGATTGTATCAGTTATGCAGAAATGCTGGAACTAGCTAAAAATGGTGCTAAAGTTTTAAATCACCGTTGTGTTCAATTAGCAGCTAGTCACAATATTGCAATTCACGCCCGTTCTTCATTTGAAGACACTAAAGGGACATATGTTATAGGAGATGAGCGCATTATGAAAGAAAATTTAAATCAATTAATTATTTCCGGAATCACCGGTTCACAAAATGAAGCGCGGATCACTTTAGTTAAAGTAGATGCCACCAACAATAGTGCGGGAAGCTTATTTGAAAAAATTGCTGATGCTGGCGTTAATGTAAATGTATTTAATCAAGCATTAGTTGGAGGCGGAAGAATGGATATTTCACTAGTTATTAGTGATGTTGATGTTCCTACTGTCGTTGATATTATCAATGATTTAAAACCACAGTTAAATGCTGATCGTATCATTGTCCGTGGTAACATTGGTAAAGTATCGGTTATTGGGGTTGGAATTAAAAATAATCGTGGAATGTTCCAAAAAGCATATAATACATTAAGCAGCAATGGTATTAATGTTGAAATGACATCTTGCTCAGAAATAAATATTTCTTGTTACATCGATCGTGACGATGTTAAAAAAGCACAAATTTTATTACATGAAGCGTTTTTAGGAAAGGTTGGTAAATAAAAAATGAAAAAATATAAAGTTGCAGTCGTGGGGGCTACTGGAGCCGTCGGAAGAGAAATGTTAAGATGTATCTTCCAATTTAAATTTCCTTTTGAAAGTATTAAATTATTAGCATCAGCTCGTAGTGCAGGAAAAGTTGTTGAATTTGAAGGTCATGAATTTACTGTTGAAGAATTAACAGAAAATAGCTTTGAAGGTATCGATGTAGCGTTTTGGTCTGCCGGGGGAAGTATTTCTGAAAAATATATGCCATTCGCTGTTAAAGCTGGGTGTGTCAATATTGATAATACTAGTCATTTCAGAATGGATCCTGAGGTGCCATTAGTAGTACCTGAAGTAAACGGAGAAGCTTTAAGAAATCATAAAGGAATTATTGCTAATCCAAACTGCACTACTATCCAAATGGTTAGTGCTTTAAATCGTTTAAATGAATATTTTGATATCGAAAGAATCATCGTTTCTACTTATCAAGCGGTTTCAGGAGCAGGTGTTGCAGGAATGGAAGAATTATACCGCCAGTCTCAAGAAATCTTAGATGGTAAAGAACCTGTTGCCAAAACATTACCTTGCGCTGGGGATAAAAAACATTTTCCAATTGCTTTCAATTGCATTCCACAAGTTGATAAATTTGATTTAGACAATCATTTTTCTAAAGAAGAAATGAAAATGGTTAATGAAACTAAAAAAATCTTCAATAAAGATATCAAGGTCAATGCTACTTGTGTTCGTGTTCCTGTACTTCGGGGACATTCTGAATCAGTATATATTGAAACTAAAAAACCAATCGATATTGATAAAGTATTCGAGCTACTAAACAATTCTACTGGGGTTGAATTATATGATGATATTGAAAATCAAATCTATCCAATGGCTAATTTATTTGTTGGAGATGAGTTAGTACACGTTGGACGTGTTCGTAAAGATTTAGATAACCCTAACGGATTAAGTTTATGGGTAGTTGCCGATCAATTAATGAAAGGTGCTGCTTACAACTCTGTTGATATTGGACTTAAAATGATTGAAATGGGCTTAATTTAATAAAAAAGGAATTTTATTCGATGGTGATATGCCCCTTGTTAAGTAGATAAGGTAAATAACCAAAATCTACTTAAGGAGGAGCGTACCATAGCTTGAATAAAGTTCCTTTTTATTTATTTATTTATATTTTCCAATACAAATAATGCTTCAAATTCTTTTAGCAGCATCGGCCGATAATAATAATACCCTTGAATATAATCACAATCATGAGCTTCAAGAAACTCTTTTTGTTCAATCGTTTCCACTCCCTCGGCTACAACTTCAAGGTTTAACTTATGACATAATTGGATTATCTCTTCAATAATAATATGACTGCGAGTATGTGTATAGTCATTTGTTCTAAAAAACTCCTGATCAATCTTCACTACATCAATAGGAAGATCTTTTAAGATATTCAAGGATGAATATCCGCTTCCAAAATCATCTAATGCTACTTTAAAATGATAACTTTTTAATTGATTTAAAATCTTAATTAACTCTTCTTTATGATTAAGTGCTGTTGTTTCTGTGATTTCAATCTCTACTTGTTCGGGATTAACATTACACGCTTTAACCAGATGAATCAATTTATCCACATATCCCTCATTAAAAATATAAGTTCTTGAAACATTGACAGAGATACTTATCTTAATACCATAATACTTGTTCCAATAATCGATCTGTTCCAAAGCTTTTTTAAAAATATGGAAATCAAGAGCTTCCAACATTCCGTTTTTTTCATAAACCGGGATAAAATCACCAGGTGAAATAATATTGTACTCAGGATGATGCCAACGTGTTAAAATTTCGCCTGAGCAAACCTTCCCTGTTTGAAGATTTACTTTCGGTTGAATGTAAGCTTTAAAATGATTAGCTTTTAACGAATCTTGAAACTCTTTTTCAATTTGCAATGCATAAAGCTCTTTTTGAAAAACTTCTTCTTGATAAAAGCTCACATCATCTTTTGATAAACGTTTTAAATCATTACTAGTATATTGAGTCTTCTTGAAAGCCAAATTAATGTCAACATCATCCTCAAGAATTTTATAAACACCAAAATGGAAATAATATGGTGAGGTATTATATTCTTTCGCAAATTCACCTCTAATATAATTGGCTAACACAAATAAACGATTCTTGATTTGTTCAAAGTCATCACTATCCAATAAAATTACAAAATGATCGGCAGATTGGCGACAGCAAAATTCTTCATTTTGACATTGAGTATCTATGCAAATAATAATTTGTTTTAATAATCTATTAGCAATCTCTTCTCCATATATTTCATTAAACCATTTAAATCCTTTAACATCACAATTTACTAAAACATATTTAGATAAATGATTGATATTTTGACAATATTCAATAAACCGATAGTAATTATAATGACCAGTAATCTCATCTTCATAAGCTAATTTAGTAATTTGCAGCTTATTTTTCCCTTGAATAAAATAAAAATAAGCAACTACGACTGCACTGCCAACCCCAATTATAAGCCAGGTAAGATAAGCTGTTTGAATAAAATTTTGAAACTTCCCAGTTACAGCTTCTTTGGGAAAAACAGAAGCAACTAGCCAATCATTACCTTCAATATTAGCATAAATCAAATAATTAAGAGTATTATTTTCATCACGAAAGTTTATTATGCCCTTCCCATTTATATCGATATCATTAAGATCAATGCCATTCAACGATTCAATATTATTAAAATCATCTGTCTTCTTATTACTTAAAACAACATCACCATTTTCATTAAAAATAAATGCATAGCCAACATTATTATAAGTTGCAGACGACAAAATACTTGATAACTTATCTGTATAAAAAGTAGCAAACAAAACCCCACTAACTTCATTATGTTTATATATTGGTACAGAATAAACATTGATTGCCTCACCATCCGTATAATCAGTAATACTTTTCGAGGTTACAGTTTTACCATTTAATGAATCTTTAAAATAATCTCGATCAGAAATATTAAAAGTCTGATGATCAGAGGTTACTACATTTCCTTGTAAATCTGCTATACCAAAACGCTTTACCCCATCCCTTTGTGCCAACTGGTTTAGATAATCAAGTAATGGCTCTTGAAGAATTCCATCTTGTTGAATAATTAAACTTATCGTCGTTAATTGGGTCAAATTTTCATTGATCCGGTTTTTTATTGCTTTAGCTGTCTGATTGGTTAAATCATTCAAATACTCGTCAGTTTCACTATACAGATTATCTGACAAGTTATTAATATACAAAGTTGCTAAAGTTCCAAAGAGAATTAATAGTATTATTGCAACAATAATTGATTTCTTCATTATTGAACTTCTCATTATCTTCACCACTCTTTCTTCTATTATAGCTAATTCTATAAAGAAAAGCATTAAAATAAAAAGGCCATAGCCTAAATAAGTTAAATAAACTCATTTGACTATAACCATATTATTCTTTGGGAGCAATTTTTAAATCTTCCTTATTAATAATTTCACCACATTCTTTACAACGATAAACAATCTCGATTTCACCTTGACATCCATCATGGCTAATACATTTATAACTTTTATCTAAATGGCGATCACCCCAGATAATCAAAGCATTATAAATATCATCAAGATCAATACTTTTAGCTGTTAAACTATATCGATAACGGGGAGGATGTTTTGAATATAGTTCACATTGTAATAAATCATCTTGACAGAGCTCCTTAAGTCGATTTGATAATAAATTTGTAGGGATACCTGGTAATGACTCATGAATCTCTTTATAAGTATGTTTTTTTTCTTTTACCGCATGAAGAATCAATAATGTCCATTTATCACCAATTATATTTAATGTTTGAGCGATATTACAACAAAGATCATATTGCTTTTTCATTTTATTCACCTCAGTTCAATCATATCTTACTTGCCTTTTAACGTTCGGTCAATAATATTTTCCATCATATCACTCGATAATTGTCCAACTACAGAGCCGTATACATTCCCATCACGATCAAACATATATGTTGTTGGTAAGCTTGTAATCTGAAAGCTACTGCTTAAACGACCATCATCAAATATAACTGGCATAGTAAAGCCTTTTTCTTTTAAAAACTTTTTAATTCCAGCAGCATCCATTTCCTGACCTCCTGGCATTACAACTGTTAGAATAGCTATATCTTCACTATTTTGATATTTTTCTGAAAGTTTTTGAATTTCCGGCATTTCTCTTTGGCAGGGAGGGCACCAAGTTGCCCAAAAATTCAAAAATACTACCTTTCCATGATAATCAGCTAAGCTAATCGGTTTATCATCTTGATTCAATAAAGCATTGCCATAATTAACCGAATCATCACTATTTTCAGCTTGGTTAGTGGATACTTGCCCTTGTGAAGGTGACATATAATTGCTAATTGTATTAAGTTTGCCACTAAACATCATCAAACCAAAGATAATCAAAATAACAGCGCCTATTTTAGTTGTATATTTAACTATATCACGATGGCTATTTAACCAGTTTAAAGCTTTATTTGTAAACAATCCTAAAACTAGAAATGGTAAAGTAAAACCAAAAGCATAAATAATCATTAGAAAATTACTATACCAAAAATCACCTGAACTAGCTGCTAAAAGTAAGATTGATGACAGCGCTGGCCCAATACAAGGAGTCCAAGCAAAACTAAATGTAAATCCCATGATAAACGCCACCATCACATTCATTTTATTATCTGTTTTTAAAGAAAAACGGAAAGTTCGTTGTAAAAAATTTATTTTGATAAATCCTAACTGATAAATTCCTAATAAAACGATAAGAATACCGCCGATTCGAACAAATAAAGTCATGTGTTCTTTTAAAAAACTTTGTAATAAATTTATTGACGCATTCATCAGAAAAATTGCTAAAAGTATCCCAAAGATAAAGCTGATTGTAAATAATAATACTTTTTTATTTGAGTTTCTTTTTTCGTTACTATTACCAGCTAAATAGCCCATATAAATAGGAATTATTGGTAAAACACAGGGTGAAAGAAACGATACTAACCCTTCAACAAAAACTAATGCAAGACTTATATGTGTTGCCATTTTAACTTGTAATCATTGCTAAGATTTCAGGATATGGAATAAATCCAATTTTTTGATTTACAATCTGTCCTTTTTTAAAGGCTATTAGTGTCGGGATTGTTTGAACCCCATATACCGCAGCAATTTCTGGATGTTTATCAACATCAATCTTTATCACTGTAGCATCAGCATTTTCTTCCGCTAGTTTTTCAATATTAGGACCAATCATCTTACATGGTCCACACCATGTTGCAAAAAAATCTACTAATACTTTTTCATTTTTGATTAATTCATCAAATTCTTGTTTATTTGGATATAATACATTACTCATTTTTATTTTCTCCTTTTTTCTATTTTATAAATCAAACAAATCATTTAACGCTTCAGCCATTGTTGGATGTGTAAAGATTTGGTTCTTTAGGACCTTGTAAGATAAATCATTATTCATCACTAAAGTTACTAAATTAATTAATTCTTCTGAATGTTCACATAACAATACACAACCTAAGATTCGCTCAGTTTTTTTATCAATGATCGCTTTCAACAATCCTTCTGGTTTTTTTAGAACATTAGCTTTAGGTACTGCAGCTGTTAATAACTTAGTCACAATCACTTCATAACCGGCAGCTTTAGCTTCTACTTCACTTAAACCAATTCTTGAAAAAGTTGGTGAAATAAATACCGAATAAGCAATATTACCACGATTTAAAGTAGAACGCTTTTTATCACCAAATAGATAATCCATAACAATTCTTGAATCATCTAAAGAAATATAAGTAAACTGAAGACTACCTTTTACATCACCAAGAGCAAAAATATTTTTCTTTGTTGTTTGCAGATACTTATTGACTACAATTTCACCTCGTTGGTTAACCTCAATACCTGCAGCATCAAGATTTAAATCAGCTGTATTTGCCTTACGACCAGTAGCCATCAATATCCCGGCGAAGCGTTGTGAAACTTGGTCATTATAAGTAACTAGAACTTCTTCGCCTTCATTAGCAAGAGCTTGAATATTAGCATTAAAAACAAACTTAACACCTTGTTTTTCTAAAATTCTTTGAATTTCTTCAGCAATATCCCGATCCTCACGAGCAATCAAACGATCATTACTTTCATATACTGTTACCTCGCTACCATAACGTGCATACATACTAGCAAATTCTAAACCAATATATCCACCGCCAATGATTGCTAAGGTTTTTGGCAGTTCTTCTAATTTCATCAAACTAGCACTTGTGTATACTTTGTTAGCAGTTGCTAGCCCCTTAATTGGAGGCATAACTGGAGTAGCTCCAGTATTAACAAAGATCAGGTCACCAAAAATTATTTCTTCTTCATTTTCGGTACAGATAGCTACATGGTGGTCATCCACAAATTTGGCAGTTGCTGTAATTACATCAACATTTTGTAAATCAGCTAATTTTGCATAATTCTTATTACGTAATTTAGTAATTAAATCCTCTTTATTAATTATCGCATCATGATAATTATATTTTTCTGCTTGAGTGATTAATGATTTTGAAGGAATACACCCTTCATTGATACATGTCCCACCATACATTTGAGCGGATTTTTCAATTATTGCAACCCTTTTTCCTAATTTTGCCATCTTACCAGCAATTGTTTTACCACCTTTTCCAAAACCAATTATTATTGCATCATACTGTTTCATTTTCAGTTCCTCCGTTCCTTACATTTACACTTTAACATAGTAACTTTATTTTTTCAAGTAATTTGATTTAAGAAAGTTATAATTAATAAAAAAACTGGATTTTTCCAGCTTTATTGCCATATAAAGTTGTTCGTTCCAGCTCCAATTTCAAAATGATATTTAACAATTCCTAAATCTAGCTTTGTATAAAAACCCAGACCCGGCTTTACTTTGACAGTATTATCATTAAGGATAAACTTAAACTTTTGTTGATTCATCGCTGTTGGCGCTAATAAAGCAGTTTTAACACCTGTTTCAAACCAACTAGGCATATCTCCAGTAACTTCACTAACTTGCTCAATCGTCTTAATTTTATGTGTAGCTCCATTATCAATACCATAACCAAGTGTAATCAAGCAACATAAACGCTCATCATCGTCAATCACAAAGGCACTTTTAACTTTCTTGTATGTCAAAGCCACCCAACAACTGTTCAATCCAAGCTGCTGAGCTTTTAAAACGATTTTCTCACCATAATAACCGCACATTTCCTCAAGTTTCACACTCTTTTTTCCAATTAATGCCAAATAATTTTTGACCCCACTGAATTTACCATAATGAGCCATAAAGTTATCAAAGGCTTTTGGTTCATCCAAAATCAATTGAATATTTAAACCACTTGTCTGATTACATTGATTAATAAAATCCAATAATTCTTTTTTTATAGAATCTGGAATTTCTCTATCTTGATACATTCTGACTGAATGCCGTTTTTGAACTGCTTCTAAAAGTTCCATTACTCTTCCTCCATTTCACACCTTGATACATTATTCATAATCTCTTTAATATGCTGAAATAAATTAATCAGTTTATCAATTTCACAATGCTGCGGTTCTAAATAATAATAAATACAAGTCTTAACTTTCCGCGTCTTAACAATTCCTGCCTGCTTTAATATTTGTAAATGATGAGATACCGCCGGTCTAGAAAGATTTACTTTGGGAGCCAAATCAATTACCCGACTACCATCACATGAACCTTCAAGCATAATCAATAATAAATACATTCTTGTCTCATCACCAAGTGCATTAAAAACTTTTTGACTCGCTAAAAATTGTTTTCTCAAAGATTCGCTATCTTGAATTGTATTTTTCATCGATTCATCCTCCCTGTTCAAATATTTAAACACTTGTATTATAGCATAATAACTGTTACTTATTTTATCGGTAAAGAAAATCAAGATAGAGATATTATCTTTAAGTTTTCTTTAGAATCACTTTTTAACTTTTGCTAGTTATGTTTTAGATTCGTTGTCTATACTAATAACGAGGTGAAAAAGATGGATAAACTAAATGAGCATAAAAAAAACCTTTCGCTTTTAATAACCGGTTTCATAATTATTACAATTCTGTGTCTAGTTCTTTATCATTTTTTTGAAAACTTTTTAAATGATCCTATTGAATTGAAAGAAAAGTTAACTGAATTTGGTAGTTGGGGAAAATTAATTCTTGTTGCTGCTATGGCAATCCAAGTTATTTTTGTTTTTTTACCAGGTGAAATAATCGAGATTGCTGCCGGATTTAGTTATGGAACTATTGAAGGGATGGCAATTTGTTTACTTGGTGCTATTATTGGTACTATCGTTATCTATGCTATTGTTAATAGATATGGCATCAAGTTAGTTAATCATTTTTATGATACTAACAAATTTAATGAAATTTCATTTTTAAAAAAAGAAAAAAATCTTGAAATTATCCTCTTTGTCATCTTCTTTATTCCCGGCACTCCTAAAGACATTTTAACATACCTTGCACCTTTTACGCGTTTAAAACTTTCAAGTTTTATATTCATTACTAGTATCGCTAGAATCCCATCTGTAATTACAAGTACAATAGGGGGCAACGCTATCTCAAATCAAAATTATCGTTTTACAATATTTATTTTTGTAATTACTGGAATTATTTCCATTTTTGGCCTTCTTAGCTATAAGCGTTACATCAAGAAAAAAAATCTTTAGAAAATCTTTTGAAATCATTTCTACTATTCTTTAATGATTGGCTTTATAATTAATATTATGAAAGAGGGTATGAGGATGAATCAAGATAATATATTAGTGGTAGAAGACGAAATTGAAATTGCCAAAGCCATTGAAATATACTTAAAATCACAAGGTTATAATGTATATATTGCTAATAACGGGAAAGCTGGTTTAGAGATGGTGGAAAGATATGATATCCATCTTGCTATCGTAGATATTATGATGCCAGTAATGGATGGAATTGAAATGACAATGAAAATAAGGGAAAATTATGATTTCCCAATTATTTTCTTATCCGCTAAATCTGAGGATATTGATAAAATTACAGGATTAAATATTGGTGGTGATGATTATGTCACCAAACCATTTGTTCCAATGGAACTCCTAGCGCGTGTTTCTTCACAATTACGACGCTATCATAAATATTTAAATATGATCGGTAAGATTCAAGAAGATCAAGCAGCAAATAAATATGTTGTGGGTGGTCTAGAACTTGATCTTGATACCAAAGAAGTTAGTGTTGACGGTAAAGCTGTTAAAGTCACTCCAATTGAATTAAAAATTCTCGAATTACTAATGGAAAAGCCCGGGAGAGTTTTTTCAAGCGAACAAATTTATGAAAATGTTTGGCATGAAGCTGCAATCAACACAGAAACAGTCATGGTTCATGTGCGAAATTTGCGAGAAAAAATCGAAATTAACCCTAGTAATCCCCAATATTTAAAAGTTGTCTGGGGTGTCGGTTATAAAATTGAAAAACAGTAGGTGATAAAATGAACAGAAAAAAAATAATTTTTTCAATTTTAACAATTGTAATTATTCTCCTTAGCAGTGTTGGTATATATAGCTGCTATGAGGTTGTAGAAACCAGTAACGGGAAAAGTATTAACTTTTCAAGTAATCAAATTCTTTATGATATTTTTGACAATATCTATGCTCTGAGCTTCCAGCTTGACAATGTCAGCAAAAAAGAAGGTATTCCAAAATATCTTACTGCCAACGAAGAAGCTAGTGATGAATTTTATCGGAATAATATTTTATATTGTCGTGAAATGATGTCTGAAAAGAAAAATATTAAATACTATGCAGAAGGCAATAATAATAGCTTAGGTAATACTAATGACGATATAAAAAACATTCGTAACAATAAAGAATTGAAAGAAAAATATCAATGGTATTTAATGATTCACTTTGATGAAAATGGTCAATTTAGCTATGATACTTTAGGCTGTTTAGTAGCTGGCAATCAAAACTATGAACTAGTTTGGAATAATTATAAACAAACATATTTTCAATATCTCCAAGAGTATGATGAAGATAGTACATTGCATAATCCAGTAAATACAACTATCTACTTTGCCGTTCCCCATAAAATCGTAAGCAATTCAATTGATACGATTGCCTGGTATAGCGAAAAAAACAATCGAACTATAAATGTTGAAAATATTGTGCCATTTGCTGCAATTGCTGTAGCTGCTGTTGGCTTATTTATCTTATTAGCTCCATATGAAACAATTAAAGAAATCAACATCTTTAAATATCCCGCTAAAATCAAATTAGAACCATTAGTAATTGGGATTACATTGGCATTTGCAGGAATAATCGTTGTAATTTATGGTTTAATTCTCGATACCATAAACGGCTATTACATTACTAAATTGTCAGGGATTGGTTTTGGTGAATCAAGTGAACTGATCCTTGGAGCGATGAATGTACTATCATGGGCAGCTTTTTTATTCCTATGTATGTTCTCTGTCTTTTATTTAAAATCATTCTTTAAAGAAGGGATTATTAATTCTATTAAAAAAAATACTGTTTGTATTTGGTTACTTAATGTATTAAGAAAGATAATTTATAAAGCCAGTAGATTTGACTTAAATGATGATACAAATAAAACAATTCTTAAAATCGTTTTAGCAAACTGCTTAATTATATCAATAATCTGTTGTTTCTTTACCTTTGGTATTTTCTTTGCCTTAGTATATTCTGCCATTTTATTTATTATTTTAAGAAAACGATTTGATGAACTTAAACATGATTATGAAATTCTATTGGATGCTGTTAAACGTTTATCAAACGGTGATTTTGATGTTGAAATCAATCAAGATATTGGTATGTTTAATTCTTTAGGTACTGAATTTTCTAATATTAAAGATGGCTTTGAAAAAGCTGTTAGCGAGGAAGTAAAATCACAAAAAATGAAAACTGAATTAATCTCTAATGTCTCTCACGACTTAAAAACACCATTAACCTCCATCATTACTTATATTGATTTGTTAAAAGACGAACAACTTGATTATGAAAAAAGAAAAGAATATCTCGATACACTAGATCGTAATTCACTTAGATTAAAGAACTTAATTGATGATCTTTTTGAAGTTAGTAAAGTCAATAGTGGTGATGTAAAACTCAACCTTGTTGATGTCGATATTATTGCATTGATCCAGCAAGCTAAGTTTGAATTAATAGATAAATTTAACGAAAAAAGCCTAATTTTTAAAACTGCTTTTCCAAATGAAAAAATTATTTTATCATTAGATAGTTTAAAAACATATCGTATTTTTGAAAATCTCTTAATGAATATTGGAAAATACGCTTTAGAAAATACACGTGTTTATATCGATATTGACAATAGTGATGATGAAGTTACAATCACTTTTAAAAATATATCAGCAGATGAAATAAAAGTTAGCGAAGATGAATTAGTTGAGCGTTTTGTTCAAGGTGATACTTCAAGAAATACTAGTGGTAGTGGCCTCGGTTTAGCTATTGCTAAAAGTTTCACTGAACTGCAAAAAGGTAATTTTAAAATTAGTGTTGATGGTGATTTATTCAAAGCATCGGTAACTTTTAAAAAATAATTTCATACAAAAAGACTTGTATCCTAACAAATAAGGTCTACAAGTCTTTTTATCATAATTGAATTTTCATTTTACTTTTGTAATTTTTCAAGTAGACCAACACCTAGTGGATGTGGTCCTGTATGAACACCGATCGTTGCTCCAATTTGCCGAATTGGTACCTCAGCACTAAATGATGGATCAAACCCTTTCAAAGCAGCAAGGAATGTTGTTTTAAACTCTACAGCCTCATCATAATCATAACCAAATCCTATACAAAAACGATATTTACTCAATTCCAAATTATCTTCCTTAAAATAATTAATAATTTGTTCAACTATCTTTTGTTTAGATTTTTTTCGTCCGCGTGTTAATCCGTTATTAAATATTTCTCCTTCTTTAAGCAAGATCAAAGGTTTAATTCCCAAAGCTCCAGCCGCAATTCCTGATAATTTTCCAACTCTTCCACCATGAACTAAATAATCCATACCACCAATAGTAAAGAAGATCCTTCCAGTGATTTTAATTTTGTTAATATATGCAACCGTCTCCTCAAAGGTTGCACCCATCTGCTTGTATGCAACCGCTTCTTCTACTAACATTCCTTGTAATACCGTATTAACGGTAGCATCGATAACTTCAATTTTCACATCAGGAAATTCATCAGTAAGCATATTTTTAGCATTCATTGCTGAATTATATGATCCCGAAAATTTTGTTGTAATACAAATACAAATAATATCAATACCATCTTTAGCCAAAGGTCCAAAAACATCTAAATAATCTTGAATCGACGGCATTGACGTTTTAGGAAATACTTTGGGGTTATCAATCATAAATTGATAGAAATCACGGATACCCAATTCAACAATTTCCTTTTGATGATTAATCCCATCTGTTGATACATAAAAAGGTACTACTGACACATCAAGCTCTTGTGCACGTTCGGTTGACAGATCGCAAGATCCATCTGTTATAATCTTATACATTCTTTTTCCTCTTCTCTATAATACTATAATTATAACCCCTAATTATTAACTTTTAATAAACTACTTTACTTTTTCTTTTATTGATCAGCGATAAACTCCGTTCTATTTCAGCTTGGACAACTGGATTTTGAAAATCCAGCTGTTTTAAAAAAGCCTCACTTTGATTAAACGACGATAAACAAATGATCAATTTCCATTTCATCAATTCATTATCATGATAACGTTCAAATGATTGAATAACTGTTTGATAATTTTTAGCAGTTGCCAATTCTTGATGATAAAAAACCATCCAGCCAATTGCATCAATTGCTTCTGCAACCACTTTATCTTCAGGATAATTAATGATTTCTAAAATCGTAGAAAAATAATCAGGATTCATTTTAGCCATAGTTCTAGCAATAATATCCCGTGGCAAAGGATAGCTTTTTTTCTTTGATACCTTTTCAGGAATCGTCCGATGTTGATTACCTCTAATTGTCCCCATATAAGGAATCATTCTTTTTATTGTCAACTCATTTCCGGTAGTCAAAATATCGCATATTTCTAATTTAGTATATAAGGCTTTTTCTTTAACCAACATTCTAAGTAAGATTTCATCAAGTTCATTAATGTCAACAAAGCTTCTAAGAATAAATAACGCCGCAGTACGATTTACGGCTGTTTTATCTTTTAATAGTTCTAATAACTCCTCTTTTGAATATAAAAAGTAGGGTTCGGCTTCTGTATTTGTTAAAAAGCCACGTTTTCTAAGTGTTTCAGTATCTGTTTTCATAGTCTTATTATACCAAAAATTAATTCGCTTAAAAAGTTTATTACTACTTCAATCTACAAATAAAAAGCCACAGTTATCAAACTGTGACTAAATAACTTCTTCTTCCATTGGTAAAGTTACTTTAAATGTTGTTCCTTCATGTAATTTACTTGTTAATGTAATATTTCCTTGATAATATTGAACGATATGTTTGACAATCGCTAATCCTAGACCAGTTCCCCCTGTTTCTTTATCACGACCTTGATCACACCTAAAGAAACGTTCAAATACTCGTCCTTGATCAATTTTTGAAATTCCTCGTCCAGTATCACTAACTTCAATGATAATATTACGACCAAATTGGTATGACTTAATTATAATTTTACCACCATCAACATTATACTTAATTGCATTAGTAATCAAATTACTTAATAACTGATGCATATGCTGATGATTTGATGTATATGTAATATCTTCTAATTCTTTATCTACTTGTAAATGTTTCTTATCAATCTCTACTTGCATCGTATCAATTATCTCATCTACTAGTGGTGTTAAATGAACTGGATGCTTGATTACATCAACATCTTTATTTTCTAATCTCGATATCATTAAAATATCATTAATTAAAGTAGACATATTATTCACTTCATCATGAATTTTATCCAATGCTTTTTTTGAAGCATCTTTATCATTGATAACTCCCGTTTCTAATAATTCACTATATCCACGAATCGAAGTCATTGGTGTTTTCAACTCATGAGAAACATTAGAGAAAAATTCCTGACGCATCTTCATAGCATTATGCTGCTCAGTAATATTTACAAACAGCAAAGTTACCCCATAATCAACCTTAGCGACATAACAGTTATAGAATTCTTTTTCCTTTTCAACTTCAACTACCTGTTGTTCATCACTTAAATGGTCAAGTGCATTAATAATTTTAAAGTCAAAAATAAAGTCTTTGATTGAACAATTTAACTTGATTGTATGACCATATAATTTTTGAGCTTTACGATTAACCATTAAAACTGTTAAATCACTATCTAATAAGACAAAGCCCTCTTTCATTTGATCAAGAATCCCATTGATTTTTATTTGTTCACTTTTAAGCTTTTTCATAGTATCATGAATTGTTTTAGCCTGTTCTTCCAATTTTGAAGCAATGATATTAAACTCATCATATTTATAACTATCAAATTCTAGTTCACGATAATCCTTCATTTTTGTAACCTGTGTCGTAATATCCTGAATTGGTGCTGTCAATGTATTAGCAAATCGTTTCGATAAGAATAAAGCAATGACTAACGACATTATCGCGCCTACCCCTAGCGGTCTAACCAAAGTTGGAAGATTATCAAAAATACCATTATATGGTAAAGCCAGACGAACTATATATCCTTTATTAAATACTGCCACATAGAGCATATTTCTTTTAACAGTACTTGAGTAACGGGTTGCATAACCAACCCCTTCACTTAGAGCCTGTTTAACTTCTTCACGACCTTTATGATTTTCATCAATTTCTTCACTACCACTATCTGCTAATACTTCACCATTAGTATCAATGACAGTTAATCTAGTTTGATCATTGTAAGCAAGTGGATTCAATGCATCTACTTGTGCTTTTAAATCGTGTGATTCATCTAATTGATAATCAACCAACTTAACCGCGTAAAGCATATCATGTTTAGTATTTTCCAACATTTGACTTGATAAAATAACCATTGAAACACTGCTTGATAAAACTAGAGTGACTAATAAAACTGTGAGAAAATAGCGAAAAATAGTTTTATTCACTACCATCACCTTCCTCATAAAAACGATATCCAACACTACGTATCGTCTTAATATACTTATGGCCATCATCATTTAATTTACTTCGTAAAGCACGAATATGAACATCTAAAGCACGAGATTCACCAATAAAATCATATCCCCAAATTTCGTTTAATAATTCTTCACGTTCAACTACACGATGTTTATTATCCATTAAATAGACCAATAATTGATACTCTTTATTAGTTAATTCTAATTTCTGATCATCTAATTTTACTAAACGTGTTTGCTTGTCAACAGTAAGATGTTTAGTTCTAATAATATCGCTAGTAACATGGCGTCTTAATAATGAGCGAACGCGAGCTTGCAATTCAAGAATCCCAAACGGTTTAGTCATATAGTCATCAGAACCGCTATCTAAACCATTAACCTTATCTATCTCACGATCTTTAGCACTTAAAATTAAGATAGGTAATTCACTATCAGTTTCACGAATTTCCTTGATTGCATCAATTCCGCTCATTTTTGGTAACATTAAATCAAAAATAGCTAATGATGGTGCTTTTTTATCAATTTCTGCCAGTGCATCGATAGCATTATCAAATTGAACAACTTCATAACCATTGCTTACTAATGCTAAATTAATTATCTCGCGGATATTTTCATCATCTTCAACTACAAATATACGTTCACCCATGTTCAGTCCCCCTTAGATCAAACGATAATTATCAACTGTTCCAGTTTGGTTAAATTCAACCCATTCACAAATATTTACAGCATGATCACCAATTCTTTCGAAATATTTAGCAATCATTAGGAAGTTAATCGCTAAATCAATCGTTTCCTTTGACTCATTTACTATTTGTATTAATTCTACCTTAACTTCTTCAAATAGTCCATCCATATCATCTTCCAATTTTTTTACTTCTGAAGCTTTTTTTAAATCATGCTGATGAAAAGCTTCAATTGATTGTTTAACCATATTTTTAGCAAGATGAGCCATATTAGGTATATGTTCAACCATTTTATAAGGGCAGGTTACATCTGTATCTAATAAAATTTCTGCAATATCTGCTCCTTGGTCACCAATTCTTTCTAAATCTGTAACGACTTTTAAAGCTGTAGACACATTTCTTAAATCACTAGCTACAGGCTGTTGTTTTAAAATTAACGATAGACAACGAGCTTCTATCGTTCTTTCCATATCATTAATCACTTTGTCTCCAGCTAAAATATCACGGCATAATTCACGATCTCCTGATTTAAATGCCACAATACAGTTTTCAATTGCTAAAATAACTAGATGACACATCTTATCAAGATCTACGTGTAATTTGTTTAAATCATTTTCAAAATTTGTTCTTAACATTTTTTTCTCCTATCCAAATCTTCCGGTAATATAATCTTCAGTACGTTTATCTTTAGGCATTGCAAAAACATCCTTAGTTTTTCCATATTCAACCATCTCACCTACTAAGAAAAACGCAGTATAATCAGCGATACGACTCGCTTGCTGCATATTATGTGTAACAATTGCAATCGTATACTTTTCTTTAAGTTCCATTAACAATTCTTCAATTTTTAATGTTGAAATTGGATCCAATGCACTTGTTGGTTCATCTAATAAGATCACATCAGGTTCTACTGCTAAAGCACGAGCAATGCACAAACGTTGCTGTTGTCCTCCAGATAATCCTAAAGCACTGCTGTGCAAACGATCTTTTACCTCTTCATATAAAGCAGCTGCTTCTAATGAATCTTTAACAATCTTATCTAACTGTTTTTTATTTTTGATTCCATGAATTCTTGGTCCATATGCGATATTATCATAAATACTCATCGGAAACGGATTTGGCTGTTGGAAAACCATTCCAACTTTTTTCCTCAAAACCGTTGTATCAACACGACTATCATAAATATCTTCACCATCAAGAACCACACTACCAGTTATCTTAATATCTTTAACATAATCATTCATGCGATTTAATGTCTTTAAAAATGTTGATTTACCACAACCGGAAGGCCCGATAAAAGCCGTAATTTTATTTGTTTTAATATCTAGACTAACATTTTTTAAAGCATGCTTTTCACCATAATACAGATCTAGATTTTTTGCTTCAATTTTATTTTCCATTCTAATCCACCCTATTTACATCAAATTTATTTGTAATCAGTTTTGCTAACATATTTAATCCTAAAACAATAACAATTAAAACTAAGGCAATCACAAAGGCCGATTCATAATTAGCTTTAGCCATCTCCAAATATAATTGAATCGTTAGTGTTGCACCTGAACTTGATAAATGTGTAAAGATATTTTTTGGCAAAACACTTACTGAACCAGCTGTAAACAATAACGCCGCTGATTCTGCAACAATTCTACCCATTCCTAGGATCACACCCGTTAAAATTCCTGGCATAGCACTTGGCAATAACACAGTTCTAATCATATACCATTTAGTAGCTCCAATACCCAATGCAGCTTCACGATAACTTTTTGGTACCCCTTCTAAAGCTACCTGAGTATTTCTTGTAATAATTGGTAAGATCATAATTGCAAGTGTGAAAGAACCCGTTAATATTGAGAATTTAAATCCTAATAAATTTCCAAAAAATAACATCCCAAATAAACCATATATAATCGAAGGAATTCCCGCTAATACTTCAGTTGTAAAAGAAATAATATTAACAAATTTCTTATTTTTTGCATACTCATTTAAATAGATTGCTCCCCCAATCCCAATTGGGCAGGCAATTAATAAAGTAATTACAATAATATATAATGTGTTAATAATATTTGGTAGTATCCCTACCGTACCTTTTAAAATACTAGTAGTATTAATTAAATATGAAAAATTAAAGTATGGTAATCCACGATATAAAATATATCCAATACATACAACCAAGATCAGCACTGACAAGGCACTAGAAAGCTGTATCAAAAAATTTAATATTTTATCGCTGCTGCGATGTCTTCTTTCAAAGATACTATTCATGCTGATCTCCTCTCTTAATAATAAATGTTAGGATCAAGTTAATAATTATGATGAAAACAAATAGTACTAATCCAATCGTAAATAAAACTTGACGGTGTGTCCCTGAGGCATATCCCATTTCAGAAACAATTCCCGTAGTTAAAAAACGAACTGAATTGAATGGTAAAGGCAGATTAACTGAGTTTCCTGCTACTAATAAAATTGCCATTGCTTCCCCAATTGCACGCCCTACTCCTAATACAATTGCTGAAACTATCCCTGATTTAGCACTAGGCAAAACAACTTTAAAAATTGTTTGCATTTGACTTGCCCCTAAAGCCAATGAACTTTTACGATAATCATCTGGAACTGCCTTTAAAGCTGTTTCAGTAATATTGATCAAAGTTGGTAAAATCATAATCGCAAGAACTAAAATTGCTGAAATCAGATTTGCCCCACCAGTAAACTGATGAGTCTTTGATCCTGCAAAAATTAATAATTCTAACCTATACATAAACGGACAAATAATTAAAATTCCTAGTAATCCATATACCACTGAAGGAATTCCGGCAAGTAATTCGATTGCAGATTTAACAATTTTACGCACTTTCGGATTTGCCAATTCAGCTAAATTGATAGCTGTAAACAATCCGATTGGTACCCCAATACAAATAGCTAAAAAAACACCAATAATTGAGGTAAGTATAATTAAAAGGATTCCAAATTGAGGATCAGCAGCGGTTGGCGCCCAAACAGTTCCAAAAAGAATATCTAGTATTCCCACTTTGAAAATAGCTGGTGTACCAGAAATAATCATATAACCTGTAATAGAGACAACAGCAATGATAGACATAACAGCACAGCCACGAAAAATTATCGCGGCTGTTTTCTCTACCAAAGATTTTGTTTTTCTATTACTTATAATAGATAAAATATCTTTTTCCATAATTAACTCCTATTTTTTATCTGGAATTATTAAACCAACTTGTTCAATAACTTTTTGTCCAGCTTCACTATTGATAAAATCGAACACAGCTTGTACTTCTTTACTTTGTTCACTGATTTTTCCTTTAGTAGCCATTACGAATGGTCTTTGTA
The DNA here is from genome assembly GCF_019125875.1 of Erysipelatoclostridium sp. MSK.23.31. Taxonomy (NCBI): domain Bacteria; kingdom Bacillati; phylum Bacillota; class Erysipelotrichia; order Erysipelotrichales; family Coprobacillaceae; genus Thomasclavelia; species Erysipelatoclostridium sp. MSK.23.31. Next base: position 92,298 of record NZ_JAHOCB010000001.1, read on the forward strand.
AAGTGTAGCTTCCATCTTTAATAGTTTTTTCAGAAGCTTTTACACCATCTAATTTTAATGATTTAACTGTGTCATCAACAACATCTAAAGAAACATAACCAATTGCTCCTGCTGTTTCACTAACTTTTGCCATTACTGCACCAGTTTCGTTTAATTCTTGAGCATATTTACAAGCATCTTCAATTCCTAAAATTTCTTCAAATGCTCCACGAGTTCCTGAACCAGCTTCACGTCCAACAACAACGATTGCTTGATCATCACCACCTAAATCTTTCCAGTTTGTAATTTCACCAGTATAGATTTTCTTTAAGTCATCAGTAGTTAAATCAGACACTTTGTTATCTTTATGAGTAACTACAGCAATACCATCAATAGCAACAATATTTTCTTCAATTCCTTTTGCTTTTTCTTCATCTTTTAAAGCTCTTGAAGAATCTCCGATATCAGCAGTTCCATTTGTAACAGCTTCAATCCCTGCACCTGAACCAGTAAATTGTGGTTCTAATGTTAAGTTTGGATATTCTTCAGTAATCGCTTCTTTTAAAGCATTTACGAATTTTTCCATAGATGTAGACCCGTTAAGGCTAACATTTCCGCTTACATCGTTTCCACTTGCAGAAGAATCATCACCAGATCCCCCACATCCAGTAAGCCCTAAGCATAATACTAATGTTAATAAAACTCCGAATACTTTTTTCATATTTAATAATCCCTTTCTTTATCTTTTCTTAAGACACCTATATAATAATCAAATTGCAATTTACGATATATCAATAAATTGTATTTATTATGTTAAGTTTACGTAAAGAAAAAAGAGAACCCTCAAGTTCTCTATTCATATATCCTTAACATAGCCCTTATTCGTGTCTTTACAATCTCTTTTAGACTTAAAGGAAAAACAACTTCAACCTTATCTTGAAGCATCATTATCCAGCCAATTAAACCATCTGATAAAGCCACATCTTTAATAAATGCTTCAATTCGACCATCAAAGCATTTATTTACATTAATATCTTGTCCAAACTGATTAACAACTTCTCTTAGTACACTAGATTCAAAAGCAATCTTTAAATCGATTCGTTCATTACTAACATACATATTAACATTATTTTCAAATTCTTTTTCCATATCGAAACGATCTTGAATATCTTCATAACTACTGCTATGATTTCTCACGATACGCATTCGATCAATTCGATAAACACTTAAACTATCTTTTCTTTTATCAAAATAACCAATCAAATAATAATTAGAATTTCTAAGAATCAATTTATATGGGGAAATAACATATGTTTCAGGATTAAGATTACCATTAGTATGGTATACCTCTTGAAGAGCATTATCTTTGATATCATAACTAATATATTTAAAAGCAATATTTTTGTGGTTATTAATTGCTTTGATTACCGTAGTTAAATTTAATAATAGATCATATGTTAATTCATTATCATTTTGATGTTCCGTATTTAAACGTTCCATTTGAATAACTGAACTAATCAAAGCTAATTTATTAACTAAATCATTCGCTGATTTTTTATCAAGATTGGGATTAAATAAAACACTGTCAATTAATAGCTGCAGCTGTCCATCTTCAAAAAAATCCTCATCAATAATATAACCCCTTCTTCTAATTGTTTTTATTAACTGCTTATTACTCAAACAATAATAAAAATCATTAAGTTTTTTTATTAAACTATATACCGTTTTAATATCTAGAAAAATCTCATAATTTTCCAAACGCTTTAAAATATCTTTAGCACTAATCGGCTCCCTAGCTTCCTTAATGATTTTAAAAACATAATACAGTTTTTCACCCATAATTTCCTTACTCCTACATTATCGCTAAATTTAATGGTATATACATCATTCTAGCATATTTGTTGTATAATCGGGGACTAAAGTTATACAACGCCGGTAAATAACGTCCCAGTCTTTCATCAATTGTAATGTATTCAAGATGATTATATACTTTTTTATATTGCTTTTCTAATAATAAGATATGACTTGCAAGATAGTGATAACGTTCATTACTAAAGTTTAAACGTGTAGCCAAAGCCATGATAAAATCATTAAGATTATTATTAGTAAACTTAATTAGATGTCTTAATAAACAATACGTTTCAATTGAAAATCCACCATTTTCAATAATATAATTTAATAACTTATATTTATATGTCAACATCGGACTATAATGTTTATCCAATAAAAGATTCATCATGATCAAATGATTTTCCATCTCATTTAAACCCTGAGCCTGATCAATTAGTTTTTTTATCTTACTAAATACTGCTAATTCTAAATCCTTACGTCTCATTAATTTTTTGCGAATAATTTTAACATCCATACTTATATTAATAAGATCATGGATATCCTGCATCCAATATCCTTCACTTATATCCAATAAATACTGTTTAACTTCAATAATATCCTTATCTATAACTTTTTGATAACTTTGCTTTTTCATGATATCACTCCTTTAACTACTTCTATTATAGTAATTTAAAAAATTTTTATACCAAAAATAAGCTAATTAAAAACCGTTATTTTGGTTTTTAATTATTTTGTTAAAATTTGTCGTAAGAAAAACTAAGGAAATCCATTTCAGATAAAATGTTCTTCCTTAGCTATCAATAAAATATATTTATTTAAATTAGCAAAAAGTCTTCAATCCCTTAACAATTATGCGAGTCTTTTCTTAATAACAAAATGAATAATTCTTTCAATAAATAGTCCAAAAATAGATAAAATTAAACCAATAAAAACTAAATTTAATGTTATCGGTGCTAAATGTAATAAACCACTAAATAATAATACTGCACCATAAAAACCTCCAGCCATCATCGTACAGATAATAATTCTTAACATTGTAAAAGGATAACAAGAGCGTATTACCGCTGCCATAGAAATAGTTCCTAAAACTAAATACATTAATGTTACTAGTTCTAAATCATTTATTTTCCACATTGGTCCAAAAATCATGATAGCAATGAATAAAATCACAATACTTAGTGCATTACCAGCTGCTTTACTAAATACTTTAGGCAAAAAACGTCCAGTAATTTTACGAGTATCAGCTTCAAAAATCGTCATAAACGATGGCATTGCTTCAATCAATAAATCAATTAATGTAATTTGTAACGGAATAAATGGGAAGGCAGTATTACTGATTACACAAAACAACGATAATAAAATCGTATAAATTGTTTTGATAAAGAATACACCCGCTACACGCGTAACATTATTAACAACTTTACGTCCTTCGAGAAGAACATCTGGTAAACATGTAAAATCTGAATTTAATAAAACTACTTGTGAGATTTGTTTTGAAGCATCACTTCCATCAGCAATTGCAATTGAACAATCAGCTTCTTTTAACGCTAACAGGTCATTAACTCCATCACCTGTCATAGCTACATGATGACCATCATTTTTTAAAGCTTCGACAATCATTTTCTTTTGACTAGGAGTTACCCGACCAAAAATAGTGTAATTACGAACTACCTCTTGAATTTCATCATCATTTATCGTTGACATATCAATGCAACGTTCATAATTTAATACCCCTGCTTTTTTAGCAATTGCCATAACTGTATTTACATTATCACCAGAAATAATTTTCGCATCTATTCCTTCTTGATGAAAATATTCTAATGTTTCTTTAGTATTATTTCTAATTGTATCTGATAAAATAATCGCCATTAGTGGTTGTAATCGTGGCAACTCTTCTTTATCATCAACAGTCTTTTCAGTATAACCAATGGCAATCGCACGCATTCCTTGCAACATTAATTCATGAATATCTTCAGGCAGTTCACCAGAAATAATTTTTTCTGCTGCTCCTACGACGATGGTTCCTATACCTTTAAATTCAATCGCACTCCACTTACGTAATGAAGAAAATGGGATCTTTTTAACATATTCATAAAGATTATTTTCTCCAAAATAGCTATTCATCGCTTGAAAAGTTGCATTATTATCATCACTGGCACGCATATATGAGCCCATTACTTCATCGAGTTTAAAATTCTGAGTTGTTTCTAACGTATATGTTTTTTCGACCTTCATTTTTCCATCAGTGATTGTTCCTGTTTTATCTAAACACAAAACATCAACATGCGATAATGTCTCTAATGAATATAAATCTTGAATCAACACTTTACGTCTTGCTAAACGAGTCACTCCATTTGCTAACGACACACTAGTTAACAAGACTAACCCTTTAGGCAACATTCCTAATAATCCTGCTGCCGAAGAGACAACTGCATTAAATAACGTATCTTGTCGTAAATACATTGCTTCAACAAACAAAATAATTCCCAATGGGATTATCATAAAAGTAGTAACTTTTGTAACTTTATTCATTGAATCCATTAATTCAGAATTCTTCTCTTTAACTTTTTGTGCCTCTTTAACAATAGTTGTTGCATAATTACTATCACCAACATTTTTAACCCTTGCATAACATTTTCCAGAAACTACACTACTACCTGACAGCAGGTGCCCACCTATATTTTTATGAATCGGATCTGATTCCCCAGTTAATAGTGACTCATTGGCCTCAATCATTCCATGAATCACAGTTGCATCATTACATACTTGATTTCCACTTTCAAGAACTAAAACATCATCTAGAACAACTTCATTAATATCGACAATTACATGTCTGCTGTTACGAACAACCATAATTGTTGGCTTAGTTAAAATTGATAATTGATCTACTAGTTTTTTTGCCTTTACTTCTTGCCAAATTCCAATAACTGAGTTGGTAACAATAATTGCCATAAAAACTAAATTTGACCAAGCCTGAACAAATACTAAAGCTACAAATATTAAAAAATTCAAAAGATTAAATAATGTGCAAACATTATCTTTTATAATCTGCCCATAACTTTTACTGACAGGCTTACTAACTCCGTTAACTTGCCCCTTAGCAATTCTTTCCTGGACTTCACTATCATTTAAACCCACTTTATAATACATAGGTAATTCCTTTTCCATCTATTCCACCTCCGGATTTCTCATCATTATATTACACTTTGTTGAGCAAGCATATACACTTTACTAATTCTTAACATTCCCTTAACTAAAATAAAACAAAAAAGGATAACTAAGCGTTATCCAATTTTCGCGGTATTTTAACCTCATCATCAAGCTCTCCCTTTTCTTCCCAGTGAGCTTTTATTGTTTTATTGATTAGCCAAATCAGTAAAAATTCACAATATAGAATCCAACTGAATTTGCTTTGAATAAACATAATAAACTTTCCTAATAATGGTATATGCCAAACATATTTACCAATGATATCACTACGTTTTGTATAATATAGATCTAATTCATCTCGACCCTCGGCATTTGTTCGATAATATAATTGTCCATTTTCTTCTTGTGTTTTATTAAAATGATGTGTCAACACTATTTCTTGCTCTCCCCGCTGAACTTTAAATGTAATTATTTCTCCAGGGGCAATAGATTCATTTTCATCAATTGTTTTAGTAAGTACCATTGAATACGTTGGAATTCTAGGTTCCATGCTATCCGTCATGACTGCATAAAAGCGATATCCAATAAAATCAGTTATCTCTTGAGCATAAAATTGCATCCCAACAATATACATCAATATCATTCCCAATATCAGCCAATATGCCAGCTTGCTAAATTTTCTCACCTTTTCTTTCATGACTTTCACATCCTATATTATATACTTGGACAAAAATGCCATTATTGATAGCATTAAACAGTAGTCTTTTGTAATGTTGCTTTTAGTTCAACAGTTACTTTTTTATTTGCTAACGCATCAGTTCCAGCTTTATCATCTGTTGCAGTAACTACTACTTTGTAAGTATTAGTTCCAGTAAGACTTTTATCAACATTACCGGCGACTTTTTCTGCCGATTCCTCTGTTCCATCATAAATTTCTAAAGTATAGCCAGTTGAAATTGCTGTATCATTAGCTTTAACTACTGGTTCTAATTTTAGTTCCTTACCACTTAAATCAGCTGCATCTATACCTGTTATATTAAATGTTACTTCCCCACTTGAACTAGGTACGTAAGAACTAGTTAAATCACTAGCAACTGGCTCGGTAAGAACAATATCAGCTGCCTTTTCCACATTAATTTGTTTAAATGTCACTTCATTGCTTGTAGTAGTATCAGATAAATTATCCCATGCCGCAAAGGTCATTGCAGAAGTTAAAGCTACGGCACCAACTGATGCCATTGTTAATAATGTACTCTTTTTCATAATAATTTTCTCCTTTAGTATTTTTTATATTATATGTGTCGGAATTTGTCATTCCTGTTTCTATACCTATATTCTAATACTAAATTCAAAAAGCAGTTAATACTTATCTTGGTAGGTCTAGTTATACTTTTTGTGTATATCTACATATCCGCATAATTATCGTTAATAATTTCTAAAAATATTTTAGCAGCATCTGATAAAATTTCTCTTTTACGCTTAATAATAATGAATGATTTATTTATATTACAATTTTGAAACTGCATACTTTTTATTCTTGAATGTTTCAGTTCTTCTATTTGCCATTTATGCCCCAACATAAAAGCATCAGTATGATTAAGCATATTGATAATAGCATGATAATTACTCATCGTAATAGTTTTATGAAAACTGCTGATTTGAATACTGCCGTCAATCGTTAGTGATAAATTTAAATTAGAAAAGAAATCATGAGGCAAATGGATATATGTACTGCTAACCAATTCTTTAGCATCTATAATTTCGCCCTTAGCTAACGGATTTTGTTCGTTTATATGAACATATAATGGTCCTGTTCCAAGTACAATCATTTCTACATCTTTCAATTCTGTCATTTTTCTAAAGATTGCCAACTGATAATTATTTAGAATTACTATTCCTATTTCAGATGTCATATCACTAACGTTATTTAGAACTTCTTCTGCCGTAGTCTCAATCATTTTTATTTCGGTATCTGCAGACTTAATGTGATTATAGAATTGTAAAATCAGGTCATCCCTTAAAAAAATAGAATCGACTGATACTGCTAATTTACTATAAATCGATTCCTCACTTAAATTCTTTAATTTCTCTAAAACTTGAAACTGTTCTAAAATTGAGCTCCCGTAATAATATAGCAATCTCCCTGTTGGCGTAAGTGTAACTCCCCGATTACTGCGAATAACTAATTCTTTCCCCATTTCCTCTTCTAATGAATGAATTGAACGACTTAAACTTGGCTGTGAAACATAAAGTTGTTCAGCAGCTTTATTGATACTGCCACAATCAACAACTTTAATAAAATTCCGTAACTGCTCATTTTTCATGCTATCCCTCCAATAACTTATATATCACTATTGTATCACATGAAAATACAAAAAAATAACGCTATTAACGTTATTTTTTCAATTTATCTAGGAATTTTTTTATTCTTGATGTAGCTTCCTTGATTTGTTCGATTGAGTAAGCATACGATACCCTAATAAATCCTTCACCAGCTTCCCCAAAGGCAGTACCAGGGACACAAGCAACTAATTGATCCTTTAATAATTCTTCACAAAATTGATCAGAAGTCATTCCTGTTGATTTAATACACGGGAATACATAAAATGCTCCTTGAGGAGTAAATGTATGTAATCCTAAATCATTAAATGCTTTAACAATGTAATTACGACGAAGCATGTATGCTTTTCGCATTTCTTCAATTTCATTATCACAATGACGCATTGCTTCAATTGCTCCATATTGAGCACCTGTCGGTGCTGACATGATTACATATTGATGAATTTTATTCATTGCTTTAGTCAAAACTTCATTAGCTAATACATATCCTAAACGCCAGCCTGTCATTGCATAAGCTTTAGAATATCCGCTGACTAAAATTACCTGATCCTTGATTTCATCAAATGCAGCAATTGAACAAAATTTTTGTTCATATGATAATTCGGCATATATTTCATCAGTTATTACAATAATCTCATGCTTTTTTATAATTGAAACAATCTTTTCATAATCCTCACGAGTCATAAATCCACCTGTTGGATTACTTGGATAGTTTAATAAGATTGCTTTTGTTTTAGGTGTAATAGCAGCTTCTAATAATTCAGGTGTTAATTTAAACTCATTGTCTTCTTTAAGCTCAATATTTACTACCTTTCCACCTGCTAAAGCAACTCCTGGAGTATATGCGACATAACTCGGCTGTAATAAAATCACTTCATCTCCAGGATTGATAATTGCACGAAAAGCAAGATCAATCGCCTCTGAGCCCCCAACTGTAACGATACATTCCTTATCATAACAATAATCCAAACCAAATCTTCTTTTTTGATAACGACAAATTTCTTTTCTCAGTTCTACTAAACCTTGATTAGCTGTATAAAAGGTTTTACCTTGTTCAATTGAATAAATTGCAGCCTCTCTAATTTTCCATGGAGTATCAAAATCGGGTTCCCCAACCCCTAAAGATATAACTCCCTCCATTTGATTAGCTAAATCAAAGAATTTTCGAATACCACTAGGTGGTATTTCTCTTACTGTATCATTTAATACCTTATTGAAATCCATTATGGAGTTACCAATAATCTTTCTGCAGCTTCTTTGTCATCATCATCAAAACTTAATCCATTATTTTTATATTGCTTTAATACAAACATTGTTGCAGTACCAGTTACCCCTTCTAATGGTGCCAATTTAGAGGCAACGAAACGGGCGGCTTCTTGCATTGTGTGTCCTTTAACAATCGCAACGAATTCAAAGCTTCCGCTTAGCAAATACATTGTATCTACTTCTGGGAATGCATAGATCTTTTTAGCAATACGATCATAACCATACTCACGTTCAGGAGTTGCATTAATTTGAATTAATGCCATTACATTATCAACGTTTGTACGATCCCAATTAATAATCGTATGATATCCGCAGATAACTTTATCCTTTTCTAATTGGCTGATGGTATCAACAACATTATCTTCTGTTTCGTTTAATGCCATCGCAAGATCCGTAACGTCCATACGTGCATTATTATGAAGTAATGTTAATAATAAGTTCTCATCCATATTTCTTTCCTCCAATTTATTTTACTCATTATATAACATTTTATGTTTGAGGTAAAGGTGAAGAACTATTACAATCATTATTTTTTTCTTTAAAAACCATTATTCAAAGTGACTTCCAACATTTAGCTTTTCTTCCTCTTTTTCACCACTATCACCCCAATTACATTAATTGCCATAATCTATATAGGTACCATCTTAATCCCATCACTTGTAGATCCCAATAATTTTGGATATCTTGTTTGCCATTATTGTTAGGTATTTCTTAATCAGGTACTTCAATAATTTCTTCTAAACCAGTCACGGCCATAGCTAAGTTTTCAGTGATCTTAACAATAAGATTCTATCGCTAAATTCAGGTAAGACTAAGCGTAACTAAAAAAGTAACAATCATTAATATTTGTCACCTTCTTTAAAAATAATTATTAACCATAGCTTTAACTGCCCATTTATGAGAACTTAACACCATCTCTCGTGGTGTAAGTTCTAAATCATTAATCAACCATTTCTTTATTAACATAACTTGTGAAGCAGCAAAAAAGTAAGCTGCATACTCCTTTTCGACTAAACTTATTTCTACATCTTTTAATATCTCTAAGTTAATTTCCTCAAAACAATATAAAAGACAATGTTCTAAAGAATTATTCCCCTCAATATTTATAGCCTTTACATAAAACTCTTTTTCGTCATAAAAATGTTGATACATCTTTTCTAATATAATCGGTTGATTTAATTCCACCTTTCCTAACAATTCTAGCATTCCTTTTAAATCACTAATCACATTATCAACAACAATGCGTTCAATCACTTCATATTTATCATGATATAATGCATAAAAAGTTTTTCTCGAAACATTTGCCATTTGACAGATCATTTTAACAGTAATATTCTCAAATTTTTTGTTTTAACAAGTTCCTTAGCAGCAGTTTCTATCTTCTGATATGATTTCACTTATACCATCTCACTTTCACTTTTAATTATAAACAAATACATTAATTATTTACTATAATAGTCCAAACAATATATATTGTCTACACAAATAAATTACTAAATATCTTTTATTTTTATAATCAACCATTTATAATCAAATTCAAAGGTTAGTAGTTAATAAAACATTTATTAAGAATAAAAATTTATTGCAAAAATGGTATAATAAAACCCTTTCATTAATAATTTATGATAAAATAAAAACAAGGAGGTTTTAACATGAAAACATTCTATGTATCTAGTTATGGTAAAAGTGACAATAAAGGAATTTACATTATTGATCTTAATGAAGAAAATCAAAAATTATCTCTGGTACAACATATAGTAACCCATGATTATCCATCTTACATGATCACTAAAAATAATATTTTATACGTAGCTTACAAAAATGCTAGTCGACTTAATAATGGAGGTGGAATTGGAAGTTTTTCAATTCACAAAGAAGAACTTATTCCCAACAATAATTATAATTCTAATGGACGTTCTTATACCCATTTATGTGTTAGCGATAATTCACGATATCTTTTTGCAGCTAACTATCATGTTGGTTCCACAGCATCATATTTATTAGAAAATAATTTTATTAAAGAAAAAATCTGTGCTATCCACCATACTGGACTTGGTCCCGATCTACTAAAACGACAAACTGGACCACACTGCCATTATGTTGGAATAACCCCTGATAAGGAATTTGTTTATGCTGTTGATTTAGGAGCTGATAAAGTAATCATGTATACTTATCAGGATGGAAAATTAGAAGAAGATGTTGAACATACTTTAAATGTGGTACCAGGCTCTGGACCACGTCACATGATTTTCTCTAAAGATGGTCGTTTTGCTTATCTAGTAAATGAGATTTCTAATAATTTAATGGTTTATAAATATAATGATAAATATTTAAATCTAATTCAAGTTATTCATACAACGCCTCGTCATTTTCACGGTTTTTCTAGCGCTAGCGCTATTCGTCTAAGTGCGACAGGAAATCATTTATTCATTTCAAACCGTGGTCATGATAGCATCGTTCTATATCGAGTCAACCAAGAAACTGGTAAAGTTTCATTACTATATATGGTTCATACTGGTAAAAATCCTCGTGATTTTAATATTATTGATGATAAATATTTAATTGTTGGTGCGCAAGACGATGATGAATTAGAGTTATTAACATTTGATGAAAAAAGCGAACAACTAGTTAGAACAGCTTCAACTTTAGCTATTCCTGCACCAGTTTGTATCGCAATAAATAAGGAGAAATAAAATGAAATACGAGATTAAAGGGGACAATCTCCCTGTAGTGATTTGTCACTTAGAAAAAGGAGAATCAATGATTACTGATAGCGGTGCCATGAGTTGGATGGATCCCGTTATGGAAATGGAAACAACAAGTGGTGGTTTTGGTAAAGCATTTGGTCGAATGTTTAGTGGAGAAACAATGTTCCAAAATCGTTATCATGCTAAAGAAGACGGCATGATTGCTTTTGCATCTTCTTTTCCAGGGTCAATCGAAGCTGTTGAAATTAATCCAAATCATGAAATTATTGTACAAAAGTCATCATTCCTAGCAGGAACTTCAGGAATTGACATGTCAGTTTTTTTCAATAAAAAAATGGCAACAGGAATTTTTGGTGGTGAAGGATTCATTATGAATAAGATCAGCGGTACAGGTACTGTCTTTTTAGAAATTGACGGTTCAGCTATTTCTTACGATTTATTACCTGGTCAACAAATGGTTATTGATACAGGATATCTAGCTATGATGGATGCTACATGCAAGATGGAAATTCAAAGCGTTAAAGGAGTTAAAAATAAACTGTTAGGTGGTGAAGGTTTTTTTAATACGGTTGTCACAGGACCAGGAAAAGTAGTTCTTCAATCAATGCCAATCAGTGCCGTAGCAGCGGGATTAATTCCATTTTTACCAAGCGGAAAATAATTTAATTAAGGAATATGTTTAGTCATATTCCTTTTTTGTTTACATTCATAGGTATGCTTGCTAAAATATACGCATGAAAAGGGGGAGCTTATGAAACCAATGATTTTCTTTGATGTTGATGGAACATTAATGGATAACCATGACTACCAGGTTACTCCATCAACTAAAAAAGCATTACAAAAATTACAAGAGAATGGTTATAAAATTGGAATTGCAACTGGTCGTGCTGTTAATTCATTAAAACGTACCGGGGTTGTTGATATTGCTAATTGGGACGGCTTTGTTTGTAATAATGGTCAAACTGTGCTTAATAAAAATTTTCAAATCGTCGAAGAATTGGTTATTTCCCCGGAAATAGTCCATCGTTGTATAAAAATTGCTAAAGATAATAATATTCCACTCGCTTTAAAAATGGAGCATCGAATCATTACCCAAGAGCCCGATGAAAATGTTTACACTGCACGCAAATTTTTTAACTCTATCATCCCTCCGGTAGGTATTTATCAAAACCAAAAAGTTGAAGCGATGATTGCCTATGGACCAAATGGATATGATTATGCGCCATTTAAACAATTAGAAGGTTTACATATCTTACCCGGAGTCTCTACATATTGTGATATAACTCATGCTGATGCAACTAAAGCAACTGGTATTCAAGTTATCTTAAAACAATATAATCTTGATAAATATATTTGTTTTGGCGATTCTTTAAATGATGTTGAGATGTTTAATCATGCTGCTATCTCTATTTGCATGGGACAAGGTGACGCATATCTTAAAAACATTGCAACTTTTGTCACTGACAGTATTGATGATGATGGTATTTATAACGCTTGTATTAACTTAGGTTTATTTAAATAGTTATAAAAAGTTCTACAAAAATGTAGAACTTTTTTCTTAATCAAATTTTCGTTTAGATACAGCTACCATCATCAATGAAATAATCATTAAGCTTCCAGCACCTAAAACATTTAAATCATCGCCTGTTTTAACAGCTGTTTGTTTATCATCAGGATTTGTTGTTGAATTATCCTCAACAATCATTGGTAGAGCTACTGATGCTAGTTTATATCTAATCTTAGTCGCAAGATTACGAGCCAAAGAAGTATAATTTAATACTCCATTCTGTGTTGCTAAATCTAATATGATATTACCCTTTTCATTTACTGATACTCTAGCCACCTCAATATCTACAGGCTCATCTTCGCTTCCAAAAATTCCATAAGACTGAACATCACCTTTAACCAAACCACTAGCATCACTATTGTATCCGGTTATTTTAAACATCTCAGTTGTTAATTTAGAAGCATCAACTTTCTTACCGTTCATATCAATTTCAAGAGCCGTTATTTTTTCACCACTATTAGTTACTGTAGCAATTAAGTTATAAGCATAAATATTGTCACCTACTGCTTCTCCAGCTACAGGATTAGTAACTGTTTTTAATTGATAATCATTAGTTGAAGTTGATAAAGATTTAAACCATGTAATCGTATCTAAACTCGCATTAGTTGAAGCATAAACATCACCATTCAACATTTTGATCCACGACCAGTGAGCGCTGCTATATGTTTCATCAGGATAACTGACATCCTCAAATAAACCACAGTAGATATCTCCATCAAGCCCCCTGTCATCACGATAGGATTTAATCATATTATAAGCATATTGAGTCCATCCATAATAGATTGTTGTATCATAATAACAATGTACCATGAAAATCGGAACATTGCTTACGGCAATATTTTCTAGCCATTCGTCATAATTAGCTAAATATTGATTGAAATCAACTGGTTTCTTAAAGGTATCACCACTTGTATAAGCATCACCAGCATCTAAATATTCAGTAGAATCAGTGTAATTTCCACCTAGACCTTCAACATATTGGTCATTTTTGGCAATAGCAGCACATGACATTAATGCGCCTGCAAAGAAATCACCATATTTTGCTAACATCCGTTGTGTCATTAAACCGCCTGCTGATAATCCAGAAACAAATACTTCTTTAATTCCAAATTCTGCTATAGCTTGATCAATAATAGTTTTTGCTTGTTGCGTATAATCATTATACCAATAATCTGGTGCTTGAAAAGCTAATACATAAGCTCCCTTAAAAGCACTTTGTAGTTCATCAGTTGTATAAGTTACAGCTAAACGATTAGCAGCTATCTGTGAGTAGTTATTACTAACCCCATCAACACCACCTTCTCCATTACCATGAAAAACAACGATTAGAGTATCTCCAGATAATGGTTTATAAACTTTTGAAGCAATGCTTGTATAATTCCCAGCACTTCCTGAAACCTTACTATAAGTTTCAAATTGATCTGTTTCATAATTTACATAACCATATGTATTACTTGTGTTCGTATTTTGAACAAACGAGCTATTTACCTCTAATGCACTTAGATTAGAAGTAACCATTGTTGCAACTATCATTATTGCAATTAGCGATGATAAAAACTTTTTAATCTTTTTCATAACATCCTCCTCTTTGACACTTATCTTAGCATGGCGGATTTTATTATTATTGTTGTTTATTTGTTTTAATCTTCATTAATCTTTACTTCTTATTCTTTTCACGATACTGCTTTGGTGTCATTTGATAAACTTCTTTAAATACACGATTAAATATTTGAATATTTGCAAATCCGTTATTTAAAGCAATACTTACAATCGTATCATCAGAATGTTTTAGTTCATATAAACAATGCTGCATTCTGACATTACGTAAATACTCAAAAATAGTAATACCTGTCTTTTTCTTAAAAATATTTGATAAATAAGTCTTGTTATAGCATGTCATTCTTGCTAAATCATCTAAACTAATTTTTTGAGCATAATGATAATCAATATATTCAGTAATCGAAATAACTAATTCATAACTTTCATCATCATGCTTTTCTTTAATATAATGCCCCTCTAACATTAACTGTTCAGCCAAAACACTAATAATTTCTAAAACAATAATATTAGCTTTAACTTTATTATTATTTTCATAGGCTTCTACTAATTTGAATAAATAATCCACAATTTTCTTTTTAGCTAATGGTTCTTTTTCCAAGCTAAAGCCACGTTCAATACATTGTGGACAAACATGGTCAATATAATTACGGTCAATCAATAAGACAATCCCCTCTAATCCCTTCTTTACATCAACATCATGAATTACTCCCGAATTCACTAATAACAAAGTTCCTGCTGGTGCAATAACTTCTTTATTCTCCATCTGTTGAACCTTTAAGCCCTTTACTACATAAGTGATTTCAATACTATTATGCCAATGATTTTCCATATAATAATCTTTATCATAATGTGTATGGGCAAGTGTAAAGAAAGTACTGCGCTGATAATCAATTTTTTCGTGTTTGCGCACCACTATACGATGTGACATGTTAACCTTCCTTTCGTAATTATACATCATTATTATCGTATCACATATTTTATTAATTAGGATTAATCTTTTTGATAAAAAGAGCAAGTATTTAATTTTAAATATTGTTTTATTTATATAAAATATTTTAATTCTCATATTCCTATACAGAAAGACTAGTCTTTTTACTTAAAATCGTATATAATATCCATGTTTTCAATGAGGTGACATTTAAGTGAAAATAATACTATGAAAGGATATAATATATGAACAAAGGTATTTCAGTAAAACTGGTTGTAATCAATGCGATGATTGCGGGGGTTTATGCTGTACTCACTTTAGCAATCTCACCCATCGCATATTCAGAAATCCAATTTAGGCTATCAGAAATAATTGTTTTTTTAGCATTTTATAATCGACGCTATATTCCTGGCTTAACGATTGGTTGCATTATTGCTAATCTATTTTCACCAATGGGAATGTTAGATATTGTCTTTGGAACTTTAAGTACGATTATAGTATGTATTGCTATGTACTTGATTAAAAATCGCTATTTAGCTGCTGGAGCAGGAGCAATTATAACAGGAATGATTATTGGGGCTGAATTATGGTATGCTTTCAATATTCCATATGTAATAAACGCAATCTATGTTGCTGTTGGAGAATTAATTGTTTTAATTATCGGAGCACTTGTCTTTAAATCATTAGAAAAAAATGACCGTTTAATGAACTTATTAGATTTAAAATAAGATCATTGACGGTCTTTTATTACTTTAATATTCTTTTTAATCATTAAGCAGTTTTTTAAGATCAGCAACTGACACATCCATTTTTTTTGAAATCTGCTCCGTTGTCATCCCACGATCAATAAAACGGTTAATTACCATCTTCATCGACTCACCTACTTCAATAATATGTTTATCCAAGTCATAAAAACGGACTACTCGTTGACCCCAGCTATGCTCTATAACATCATCAAGATACTCTATTTGTGGGTACACAGATAATCTTTTTAAAAATGCATCAAAATTTTCTTCTTCAAAACAAATTTCATGATTATTTGCTTTTTCAATAATCTTCTCTTTCTCTATATTAATAAGCCAGTCAAAATCTTGCTGCAATGATAACCCACAATCAAACGTAATATTTATTCCATAATCCTGATAAACTTCTAAATCAAATAGTTCTTCATAAAATTTTTTTGATGCATTAATGTCTTTTACTGATATTACAAATCCTGTATATCTCATCTTCTTCTCCTTAAAATTTTGCCAATTTATTTTTTCCTAATGATTTAGCAATATATAAGGCACTGTCTGCAGCCTTATATAGTTCCGCTACGGTTTCTCCATCCTTTGGTGCAACTGCTAACCCACAACTACATGTGACAACAATATCTGGATGTTCTTCTATTTTTATTTTAGCAATTTGGTTACAAGTCAGTTCAAGTTTTTGAATAACAATATTAATAATTTGAACATTTTCAATTAAGATAACAAACTCGTCACCGCCTAAACGTCCGACCAAATATTCACCAAGATTATCTCTTAAAATTTGTCCAATTTCTTTCAAAATAATATCACCAATAGGATGACCATATGTATCATTGATTTTCTTAAAATCATCAATATCTAAAATCGCTAATCCAAATTCACTTTGAGCTTTTAAATACCTCTTAATTTCCTCTGTTAATTTCCGACGATTATATAAACCTGTCAAACTATCATAATCAGCTCTTTTTAACAAAACACGACGCTCTTTTTTATTTACAATAAAAATATAAAGAACCGTAACTGTTAGAACCATTGCAACAGCTCCCAGCAAATATGTCTCATATTTCATAATAAACTGATAATCTTGAAATGCATCAGAGACTAATACAGAATAACAAATTACCCACTCACTTGACTCTAAAGGAACATATACTAAATAACGTGTTTCTTTACCTCCTTTAGTCAAAACACATCCTGAAACATAATTACTAATGTCTGTTTTTATCTGCTGCAGCTGCTGATTACTTAAAATATTACTTTCCTGACAATAGTCATAAAAATTTCCTTGATAATTATGAAGCTTCTGATCATTAATCAAAAAATTACCAGAATAATCAATTAAATAAGTATAACCCTTGTTATTATATAAATTAGAAAACTCAATTTCACTAATTGCCCGTACATCATAAGATCCCATTACCATACCGATTATTTGACCATGTTGACTATAAATTGGAACAGATAAAGCCATCCTACGCTCACCATCAATAACTGAATCTACTGGTTCACTATTTCTAGCTCCTCCATTCATCGTATCTTGATAATATCCTCTAGTACTTATATCATAACTACTACCATCACTTAGATATCCAATTCCATCTTCAAACGCCACAACAATTCGATCAAATCCATTTTTAGAAACAAATGCTTTAGTAAAATTTATCAATTGTGACATATCACGTGTGTTTAAGCTAGTGATATACCCAGATATCCCTTCTAATTCTTGATATTGTATAGAGATCGTCGCTTCCAAACTTTTGCGATGAGAAATTACTTCGTTAAGTAAAATTTCTTGAACTTTTTCATTAATCCCACTATTGATATTAGTTAAAAAAATAGTTACACATATAATTGACATTATAATAAAAAACAAGATGGCGAATAGGTACTTCTTTGTGTATTTAGACTCTACTTTTAGCATCTTTTTCACCCCTTGTTTTATTTACTATTATTCACGTTCTTGAATCGTTACGTGAACAATATCTCCTGGTTGTTTATTAATTATTTTTCGAATATCTTTTCTCAACCCAATAATATGATTAGGGGTTTTCATTTTTACTAAACTTCCTAAATATTCGATTCCATCAAATGTAGCAATGACTTTTACACGTCCTTTATTAAATTCCTTTTTTACATCGTATGGAAAATCAACATAAGCACCATCTATATTCGGTACTTTTTTAATTACAGCATCAAATTCATATCTTTTCATATTCATTTTATCACTTCCATATGTAATTGTAACCCATATCAAGAAAATAATCTAATTTCATTACTTTTAACTAGATATAATCTTATTATAAGAAACTCTAAGATTATAAAAATTTAAATATCGATCCCATGATTAAATAAATAAAAACTAAGTCTTTTAAAACATGATATCTCCCATGAATTACCATAAAAAACAACTCGTTTAGCTTTTTTATTGTCTTTATTAGAATTCTAATTTGGTGATCTTCAAACTCAGTTTCTAGAGCACTCCAAGCCATATTGGAACGATACTGTTGATAATCAATATTAAACATTTTTTTCTGTTTTACTTCTTCATCTAATATAGTAATTAAATCTTTAAAACTCTCATAGCCATCCTTACTAAAAAAACGATGTAAAGAAGCCTTAGAGATCCCTACATCATCAATAACTTTCTTAATCGTCAACTGTTCCAATGAATTTAAATGCATTAATAAATAGTGTGCAATCACACTATCACTAGATTCTTAGCTACACAACCGATATAGCATTTCATATGTATACATATTATCTACCTCTTTCAATAATTATACTTCAATATAAAAAAACATAAAGTTAATTATCTTCATTAACAACTCAAAATAATAATGTTATTGGCCATAATTTTATCAAGAAACTACTTATCAAAGTTTATATTTTACAAAAAACAGACTTAATGATGCAATCTCACTAAGTCTGTTTTAAACTATTTTAGTTTAGTAATATCTACTAAAGAAGTATCCCCTTTATGACGTTTTTCTAAACTAGTAATCAATGCTTGAGCAGTATCTAATGAAGTAAAGATTGGAATTCCTGCTTCTACAGCAAATCTTCTAATTAAGAAACCATCTTTTAAGTTATCATTGCGAGTGGGAATATCAATGATTAAATCAACAGTATCTGTTAACATTAAATCAAACAATGTGTTACTTTTAGCACTAATGCGATTCACTAAACTAACTGGTACATCATTTTCTTTTAAGAAATTATAAGTTCCTTCGGTTGCATATAAATCATAACCAAACATATAATATTGTTTTGCAATTGGTAAAAATTCATCTTTTGCAGAATCTTTAATCGTACAAATAATATTCTTTTTCTTTGGTAAATTGATTCCTGAACCAATAAATGCTTTATAAATTGCCTCATCATAATCAGTTGAAATTCCAAGCACTTCTCCTGTTGATTTCATTTCTGGACCAAGACTAATCTCAGCTCCCTTAATTTTTTCAAAAGAGAAAACCGGCATTTTAATCGCAATTGTTTCTTTTTCTGGTGCTAAGCCATATTCATATCCCTGTTCTTTAATTGTTTTTCCCATAATAACATGAGTTGCCACATCTACCACCGGAATATCTGTTACTTTAGAAATATATGGAATTGTTCTACTTGAACGAGGATTTACTTCAATTACATATACTTGGTCTTCATATACAATAAATTGAATATTAATTAAACCGATGACATTTAAAGCTTTAGCTAAACGACCTGTGTATTCAACAATCGTATCTTTAATATGCTGTTTGATCTTTTGAGTTGGATAAACTGATATACTATCACCTGAATGGACTCCCGCACGTTCAACATGTTCCATAATTCCCGGAATCAGTATTCCATTTTCATCACAAATAGCATCAACTTCTACTTCTTTACCAGCTAAATATTTATCAATTAAAATTGGGTGTTCTTGATATTGACGATTAATGATTTTCATAAATTTCTTTACATCACCATCATTTAAACAGATCTCCATTCCTGCTCCCCCTAAAACATATGAAGGACGAACTAAAACTGGATATTTTAATCGATTAGCAACTTCTAAAGCCTCCTCAATTGTAAAGACTGTTGAACCACGAGGACGATCAATTTCACATTTTTCTAAAATCTCATCAAATCTTTCACGGTCTTCAGCTGCATCAACATCGTCAGCTGATGTTCCTAAAATTTTAACCCCCATCTCCATTAATGCCTTTGTTAGTTTGATTGCAGTTTGACCACCAAATTGAACAATTGCTCCATCAGGATGTTCGATATTAACAATATTCTCAACATCCTCTGGTGTTAATGGTTCAAAATATAAGCGATCTGCAATATCAAAGTCAGTACTTACTGTTTCAGGATTATTATTTACAATAATTGTATCATAACCAGCTTCTTTTAAAGCCCAAACGCAATGAACTGAGCAATAATCAAATTCAATTCCTTGTCCAATTCTGATTGGTCCTGAACCTAAAACCATTATTTTTTTCTTATCATCAGCTGGATTTACTTCATTTACTCCACCATAGACTGAATAATAATATGGAGTTGTTGCATCAAATTCAGCCGCACATGTATCAACCACTTTATACACTGCGTTAATTTTATTTTCTTGGCACATATTTTTTACTTCATCACTAGTTTTACCTGTTAACTTAGCAATTACTTGATTTGGGAATTCTAAACGTTTAGCTTTTTTCAATAACTCTCCACTTAATTCTTTATTTTGTAATTCCTTTTCTACTTCTACTAAATGTTTGATTTTATCGATAAACCATAAATCAATTTTTGTGATATCATGAATTTCTTTTTCACTAATTCCTTGGCGTAATGCTTCTGCTACCGCAAAAATTCTTTGATCGTCAACATCTTTTAATTTCTTTTGGAGAAATTCAACATCTTTTCCATCAAGTTCATCTAGATGCAAATAGTAAAGATTTTGCTCCAGTGAACGTAATGCTTTCATTAGCGCACCTTCAAAATTATTGCAAATGCTCATAACTTCTCCAGTTGCTTTCATTTGAGTCCCTAATTCCCTTGAAGCATCAACAAATTTATCAAATGGCCATTTAGGAATTTTACATACGACATAATCTAATGTTGGTTCATATGAAGCATAAGTTTTCCCTGTTACTGCATTGATGATTTCATCTAATGTGTACCCTAAAGCAATCTTTGCTGCTAGTTTTGCAATTGGATAACCAGTAGCTTTACTAGCTAAAGCTGAAGAACGACTAACTCGTGGATTTACTTCAATTACACAGTATTCAAAACTATCGGGATTTAGCGCATATTGAACATTACACCCACCTTGAATATCTAATGCTGTAATAATATTTAAAGCAGAGGTTCTTAACATTTGATATTCTTTATCTGATAAAGTTTGGCTTGGCGCTACAACAATACTGTCACCAGTATGAACTCCTACAGGATCTAAATTTTCCATGTTGCATACAGTGATGCAGTTTCCAGCACCATCACGCATTACTTCATACTCAATTTCTTTCCATCCGGCAATACACCTTTCAATTAAACATTGACTAACTCGTGATAACCTTAATCCATTTGAACAGATATCATGTAATTCTGTTTCATCATAAGCGATTCCGCCTCCCGTTCCACCTAAAGTATAAGCAGGACGTACTACAACTGGATAACCAATCTTTTTAGCAAACTCTAAAGCATCATCAACATGATTAACAACTAATGAGGCTGCACATGGTTCATTAATATTTTCCATTAGGGTTTTAAACTCTAAGCGATCTTCGGCTAATTTAATCGTATTAGTTGAAGTCCCAATCGTTTGAACATTATGTTCTTCTAAAAAACCTTCATCAGCTAATGCCATCGCAATATTCAAAGCATTTTGACCACCCAGGGTTGGCAAAATACTGTCTGGTTGTTCTTTAATTATTAAACTTTTAACAACCGGTACGGTTAAGGGCTCAATATAAACCTTATCAGCAATATCCTTATCAGTCATGATTGTTGCAGGGTTAGAGTTGATTAAAACTACTTCAATCCCTTCTTCTTTTAATGCCCGACAAGCTTGAGTTCCAGCATAATCAAATTCTGCTGCTTGACCAATAATAATTGGTCCCGAACCAATTACTAATACTTTTTTTATTCTACTATCTTTTGGCATTCTATTTTCCCTCCATCATCTTTATAAATTCTTCAAATAAAGCATCAGTATCCAATGGACCAGCACATGCTTCAGGGTGAAATTGTACTGTTTTAATATTTTCTTTAAGATAAGTAACACCTTCGATTGTCTTATCATTTACATTGATAAACCATGGTTTTGCTACTGCTGAATCAATTGAATCTTCTTTAATCACAAAATTATGATTCTGAGTAGAAATATATACTCGACCAGTTTCTAAATCTTTAACCGGATGATTAGCACCATGATGGCCATACTTCATCTTTTCAGTTTTGAAACCATGGGCTAAAGCCATTAACTGATGTCCTAAACAAATCGCAAAAATCGGTGTTTGACTACTTGCAAGCAGCTTGATTTCTTCAATAATTTGAACATTTTCCTCAGGATCTCCAGGACCATTTGAAAGCATGATTCCATCATACTTTTCTTTTAGAATAACTGACGCTGGCGTACTGGCAGGATAGACTGTAACTTGACATCCACGTTTCACTAAACTTTTAGCAATGTTAGCTTTTGCTCCATAATCTAATAAAGCAACTCTTTTATCTCCAGTACCAATTGTATAAGACTCTTTACATGTAGTTTGTTCCACAACTCCAGTTACTTTGAAAGCATGAATCCGTTTCATTACTTCATCAAGATTTTCATATTTAGTTGTTGTTATCATTCCATTCATACATCCAATATTACGAATAATTTTCGTTAGATTTCGAGTATCAATTCCTTGAATCCCAGGAATATCATGTTGGATTAGGTATTCCTCTAAATCAATATTTTTTCTAAAATTACTTCCCAATCTAGCTAGTTCATTTACAATAAATCCCTCTACATGTGGTTTACTTGACTCTTGGTCTTCTAAACAAACCCCATAATTCCCAATTAATGGATAAGTCATTACGACTGACTGACCAGCATAAGAAGGATCTGTTAACACTTCTAAATATCCTGTCATCGAAGTATTAAATACAAACTCACTAACTACTTCTTTAACTGCACCAATACTTGTTCCTTCAAATACACTGCCATCTTCTAAAATTAAGTATGCTTTCATCATTCATCCTCCTTAATTACTATAAAAAAACATATCAATATAACTGATATGTTTAATAACAATAAAAATATAAAAATGAGTTCATAATATCAAATTTTTCACTTACTAATTCTTTAAAAAACACCAACATATGCCTCATTCCTTTCTTATTCTTGTATAGTATAGTAGAAATCATTTGAATATTCAAGATATTTTTATACTTTTTTATTATCACGAGTCAAATTTATTGATATAGATTAATATTTTCAAGCCTAATAATAAAAAATCATTGATACAAACACAATAAAATCCCACCTCCATAGATTTAGTGAAATTATCTCATTTATCTACTTTGGTGGGAATAGCTTAAATTTAAATTTTATTTAATTGCTAAATGATACTCTTGTAAAGATTTAACTTCATGACTACCATGAATTTTCATTTCCATAATTCCTTCTAATGATGCTTTAGCAGCAGCAATATTAGTCATATATGGAATTCTCATTTTAATTGCAGCTTTACGAATATAACTATCATCATGAGCACTTTGTTTACCATGAGGTGTATTAATGATCATTGCTAATTCACCATTAGTTAAAGCATCACTAATATTTGGACGACCTTCATGAATTTTTTTGATTTTTTCTACTGGAATACCACTTTCTTTGATCAAGTTATAAGTATTCCCTGTTGCTACAATAGTAAATCCAGCATCATAATATCCTTGTGCAAGCTCAACAACTTCTGGTTTGTCTAAGTCACTAACACTGATCAAAACTTTTCCTTCAGTTGGTAAAATTGTTTTCGCCCCTTCTTCAGCTTTATATAAAGCTGCTCCATATGAACTGGCAATTCCTAATACCTCTCCAGTTGAACGCATTTCAGGTCCTAAAACAGGATCTACTTCCGGGAACATATTGAATGGGAAAACTGCTTGTTTAACTCCAATATGAGGAATTTTCTTTTCTGTTAAAGTTGGTACTGGTGAAGGACGCCCAGTCAATTCACGAGTAACAATATCTGTCGCAATTTTTACCATATTAATATTACATACCTTTGAAACTAGTGGTACTGTTCTTGAAGCTCTTGGATTGGCTTCTAATACATATACTTTATCATCAGCAATTGCATATTGCATATTCATTAAACCACGAACATTCATTTCTTTAGCAATTTTCTTTGTATATTCTTTAATTGTTTCTAAATGACGGATAGGAATATGTTTAGAGGGTAAGATACATGCTGAATCACCTGAGTGGATACCAGCTAATTCGATATGTTCCATAACCGCAGGAACAAAAACAGTTTCACCGTCACTGATTGCATCAGCTTCACATTCCATAGCATTATTTAAGAAACGGTCGATTAAGATTGGGCGATCAGGAGTTACCCCAACAGCTGCTTTCATATATTGTTCAAGACTTTCATCATCATAAACAACTTCCATTCCACGACCACCTAAAACATAAGAAGGTCTTACCATTAATGGATAGCCGATTCTTTTAGCAATTTCTAATGCTTCTTCAACATTTACTGCCATTCCAGATTCAGGCATTGGAATTTCTAATTTTTCCATCATTGCATTAAATAAGTCACGATCTTCTGCCATATCAATAGTTTCTGGTGTTGTTCCTAAAATATTCACACCATTTTTCTTTAATTGAGCAGCTAAGTTAAGTGGTGTCTGTCCACCAAATTGTGCAATTACACCTACTGGTTTTTCTTTTTCATGAATACTTAAAACATCTTCTAATGTTAGTGGTTCAAAGTATAATTTATCAGATGTATCATAGTCAGTTGATACAGTTTCAGGGTTACAGTTAACAATAATTGTTTCAAATCCTAATTTCTTTAATGCTAAAGCAGCATGAACACAGCAATAGTCAAATTCAATTCCTTGTCCAATACGATTAGGTCCACCACCTAAAATCATAATTTTCTTTTTATCGTGATGAATGTCGCTATTATCTTCAGCATTATATGTTGAATAATAATAAGCACTATCCTTTGTTCCACTTACGTGTACTGGTTCCCATGCTTGATTAATATTATTAGCTAATCTTTCTTCTCTAATTACATTTTCCTCAACATTCAAAATTTGACTTAAATATTTATCTGAGAATCCATCTTGTTTTGCTTGTTTTAGTACTTCAGCCGGTAATTCTTTACCTTCGTATGATTTTATATTTTCTTCTTCTTCAACTAATTCTTTCATTTGTTCAATGAAGTAATGTTTGATTTGTGTTAGTTCAAATAATTCTTCAACTGTTGCTCCCTTTCTTAACGCTTCATACATAATGAATTGTCTTTCGCTAGTTGGAACAGTTAACATATGTAATAATTCTTCTTTAGATAACTTATTGAAGTTTTTAGCATACCCTAAGCCATAACGTCCAATTTCCAATGAACGAATTGCTTTTTGGAAAGCTTCTTTATAAGTTTTGCCGATACTCATAACTTCCCCAACAGCTTTCATTTGAGTACCAAGTTTATCTTCAGCCCCTTTGAATTTTTCAAATGCCCAACGTGCAAACTTGATTACAACATAATCACCATCAGGTACATATTTATCTAAAGTTCCATATTTACCACAAGGAATATCTTCCATAGTCAAACCAGCCGCTAACATTGCTGAAACTAAAGCAATTGGGAATCCTGTTGCTTTTGATGCTAAAGCTGATGAACGAGATGTTCTTGGATTAATTTCAATAACAACGATTCGATCAGTTTCTGGATCATGAGCAAATTGAACATTTGTCCCTCCAATTACACCAATTGATTCAACAATTCTAAATGCTTGGTCTTTTAAACGATCTTGCACTTCTTGGCTAATTGTTAACATTGGAGCGCTACAGAATGAATCTCCAGTATGAACTCCTAATGGATCAATATTTTCAATGAAACATACTGTGATCATGTTGTTGTTAGCATCACGAACAACTTCAACTTCTAATTCTTCCCAACCTAAAATAGATTCTTCGATTAAACATTGACCAACTAAACTAGCTTGTAACCCCCGAGATACAACTGTTTTTAATTCTTCAACGTTATATACCAGTCCACCACCGGCACCACCCATAGTATAAGCAGGGCGCACAACTACTGGATAACCTAACCGTTCAGCAATTGCTAAGGCTTCTTCAACAGTTGTTGAAACCTCACTACGAGCCATTTCAATGCCTAATTTATCCATTTCTTTTTTAAATTCTAAACGGTCTTCACCACGTTCAATCGCATCAACTTGAACTCCTAATACTTGAACGTTATATTTTTCTAAAACACCAGCCTCATTTAATTCAGAACATAAGTTTAATGCTGATTGCCCACCTAAGTTAGGAAGTAACGCATCTGGTCTTTCTTTTTCAATGATCTGTGTTAATCGTTCTACATTTAATGGTTCAATATAAGTAACATCAGCAGTTTCCGGATCTGTCATGATCGTTGCAGGATTTGAGTTCACTAACACGATCTTATAACCTAACCCTCTTAAAGCTTTACACGCTTGAGTTCCTGAATAATCAAATTCACAAGCTTGACCAATAATAATTGGACCTGAACCAATTACTAATACTGTATTAATATCTTCTCTTTTTGGCATTTTTGTTCCTCCGTATAATCTTGATTAATTTCACAAAAAAACATATCAAGTAAATGATATGTTAATTATAAAAAATAGAAATATAAAAGAATTGAAAATGATCAGTAATAGTCTTAACAATGCGTTCACCAAATACTTTAAACATCATAATCACTCCTTCATAACTTTATCCATATTAGTATACAAAACTAAATGACACTATTCAACAAATTTATAATTAGTTATCATTGTAAGAAACCTTCTTCAAAATCCATATTTTTATTTAAAATCTAGTTATTGCGTTTAAAACAAAACAAGCTGTAAATACTATATAAAAGGATGGTTTTAATGAAAAATTTAACACACACTAAAATAATAAATGAAATCATTGAAAATGTTCGTGATGATATGCAGGATGAAGAAATAATTCATCTTGTTCTTGAAAAAACAGTTGCTTTACCTGATGGTAAGGATGAAACACTAGGACAAAAAATTGCTGATAAAATTGCTCATCTTGGTGGTAGTTGGACTTTTATCATTATTTTTATTATATTACTAATTTCCTGGATGATTTATAATATCCTTGCTAAAGATAGCCTCGATCCTTATCCCTTTATTCTTTTAAATCTGATTTTGTCATGTATTGCTGCGATTCAAGCACCTATTATTATGATGTCGCAAAATCGTCAAGAGCAAAAAGATCGTCAAAGAAACGAAAATGATTATAAAGTAAATTTGAAAACTGAAATCATTATTCAGGATCTTCATAATAAATTAGATCAAATTCTTGAAGAACTTGAAAAACAAAATCATCAATAAGCATCAATCGACAACTATTTTTAATTATGTTAGAATTAGTTGTCGAGGTGATATCATGAAAAAGAAAACTAAAAATAAAATTTTTAGTCAAAAAAATATTATTTTTCTTTTTATTGCTGGTACCCTTCTTTTTTCATGTTCATTATATTATAAACAATATTTACCAAAGTATCTGACCCATAGTATCGTTATTTTACTAATTATGATATTTTGTTTACTGCCATTTTTATTTAAGCGATTTAAAAAGCAACGTAATCTAATCAAAATCATCGTATCTGCTTTATCATTTAGTTTAATTGTTACTGGTATATTAGTCTTTAATCATAATGATCGATTAGCTAAAGACGGCCAATATATTGGCATTGATATTTCTAAATGGAATAATAATGTGAATTTGCAGTTAGCTCGTCAAGAAATTGATTTTGTGATTATCCGTTGCGGCTATACTTCTCTAACTGATGGTACCAAAACCAAAGTTGATCCGCTTTTTGAACAAAATATCAAGCAATGTCAAAATTTAAATATTCCTTACGGTGTATATTATTATTCTTTAGCCACTGAAGCTACTCAAGCAAAAAAAGAGGCTGAATATGTTAATCATTTACTAGATGGAAGAGTTCCCGAACTTGGGGTTTTTATTGATTTAGAAGATGAAACTTTTCAAGGGGCTTTAACAAATGATCAATTAACAATCGTAGCTACAACTTTTTTAGATAACATTCAAAATCAAAATAAAAAAGGAATCTATGCTAATCATCACTGGTGGACAACTAAATTAACTGATAAAAAACTAGATTCTTACATTAAATGGAAAGCACGTTATAATGATACTCCAGTATTAGAAGAAGAATATCATATTTTACAATATAGTGAAACTGGTCAAATTAGAGGAATCAATGGTAACGTTGATTTAAATATGACTATCAATAAATATTGGTAATAATTTCATTTTAATAGCTTAATTAAAAGCCCCATTAACTGGGGCTTTCGTCATATTTATAATATTCTACGTTTCTGTTTTGTAAAAATTAAAAAGAATATAAAGCTTATTAATGCAATTCCAGCATAACCACTATAATCGCTTATATCACCAGTTGGTACCACAGGAATATGCTGATTTTCAAATACTATTTCTTTTATACTCTCACTGTTCTCAACTTTAAACGTAAGTTCCGGCGCAAGTGTATAACCGGCTGGAGCCTTGACCTCTTTTAAAACATATTCACAATCAACTAACAGCCCCTTGATTAAATGTGCATCATCAGTTGATACCCATTGTTCAATCAAACTCAATGATTCTCCATCCTTTAAATATAGTTCTAATGTTGCTCCTGGTAATAATTGCTTAGTTAGAGCGTCAATTTTAGAAATTGTTGTTTGTGTTAATTTATTTTCTACATTTAAAGTATACTGGTATTCTTTGGTAACCCTATCTTCTTTATTAAAAGCTACTTCATAAACAGTATCATCAAATACATATCCCGGTAAAGTCTTTACCTCACTAATAAGATAACTTCCCATCGGTAACTTATCAATAATAATTTGTCCATTTTGATCTGTAATATAAATTCCTTGATTTTGACCAATTGGCATACCAGCTCGATAAAGAACTGTCCCTGTAATTATATCTTTAATGTCCTCCTTAGCAGTTATCTTAAATTCAATTCCAGATAAATCATCTAAATGTCCTTCTAGTTTCTTATTGATTATTAATTTACCGACTGGTATCAATTCATTGACAATTGTTTTTGTAGTCACTTCATTACTTTTAATCGTAACAGTGTATTCCTTATTAAGACTATCATGATCGGCTGGTGTCTTAATTTCCGTTAAGATATAATCTCCAACTAATAAATTATCTATTTGTAATACGCCATTTTTAACCACATGATCTTGATTATAATCATTATTTTTCCCCTTCAAATTAAATACCGCCCCATCTAGCATCTGTTTATCCTCATTTGTTTTGATTAATTTCAAACTCCCCACTGGTAAATATTCTACTTGCAAACTAGTTGGTTTGGTTTCTCCATTCCCTAAAACCATTGTTCCAATCGTTTGGGTTTCATCGTCAATCGTTAAAACTAAAGGTCGATAATAACTATTCGTTGTTCCCATCAAAGAACCACTCGACCAGTTATAATTGTCTCGTTTGGTTAATGGAGACGATAAATAGAATTTTTGACCACTACTTAATTGTACCGTCCCAGTAACTGTTTGATTTGTCGTTAAATTATGTAATTCCATGTCTTTGTCTAAAACCATCGTTAAAGTAGCATCAGCATCACCAATTACCGTAATT
Organism: Erysipelatoclostridium sp. MSK.23.31; assembly: GCF_019125875.1. Taxonomy (NCBI): domain Bacteria; kingdom Bacillati; phylum Bacillota; class Erysipelotrichia; order Erysipelotrichales; family Coprobacillaceae; genus Thomasclavelia; species Erysipelatoclostridium sp. MSK.23.31. The sequence goes on from NZ_JAHOCB010000001.1 coordinate 122,281, forward strand.
TCTTCACTCCGCTGCCTACCATCTTTTTGATACATTTTCAAACTATTTTTTGAAAATCCAATCTCTCCTTTAGGAATTGCAGGACGATTAGGGATTGCTTCGATCCATTCTGCCCAGCCCCAGCCACGTAGTTTTTCCAAGTCAACACCATGAAGATCTCCAGCATAATAATAGCTTGCGGCAATATGAGTTAACAGATATGCCATTTCAACACTAGTTACACCATCTGTTGATAGTGTATCAGCAGGACCCCCATAGCCATAATAAAGTACTTTTTGAAGATTTTCATTATCTACATAACTTCCTTCTCCTACAGTTCCATTACCTGGTGAATGTTTGCTTGCTTCTAAACAATATGCTATTTTTCCATCTACAGTATACATTCGTGTTGACCAGGTTCCACTACTGTCAAACCAGCTAGGATATTTAATTTTCTCACCTGCACTAATTTGATATTGCTGTCCATTGACATAAGTTACAGCATTACAAAACACCAAAATAAAAGTCACTGCAACTAACAGTGACTTTCGAATATATTGATTTAATTTTCTTTTCATCTTTCTGCTCCTTTGTTGATTTATATCACTAATATAATGACACTCTGACAAGGAGAACGACAATAATATCTCACATTTCCCTCCAACAAAAAAGAGATCTCATTGAATGAAATCTCTTTTATCATATTTTATTTATTTTCTTCAAGATACATAATCGTTTGATATGGTTTCAATACTTTACCATCATATTCTTTATAATTATTTAAAATAAGCTCTTTAGCACAAATAAATGGCTGCTCTTGATTCGAAAAATTACATACATTGACAATAAGTTGTCCTTGATAACTTCTCTGGTAGACAATCAAATTATCATTTTCACATTCATCGGGAATAAAGCTTCCAAAAGTTAAAGTATTACTATAAACACTTTGTTGTCTTAAATAGATCATTTTCTTATAAAAACTATAAACTGAATCCGGATCATTAAACTGTGCCTTAACATTTATAACTGGATAACTTTCATTTAACGCTAACCACGGTTCAACATCAGAAAACCCAGCATATTGACTGTCATCAAACGGCATTGGAGTTCTAGAATTATCACGACTGCGTTTATTAACTAGAGCCAATGCCTCACTTTCACTAAATCCTTCTTCAAGCATTCTTTGATATTGGCCATGTGAACTAATATCATCAAAATCATCAATAGATCGCCGAACACAATTTGCCATTCCTAATTCTTCTCCTTGATAAATATAGGGAACCCCTCTTAAAAAGAAATACATTGAAGCAATCATTGTAGCACTATAATAACCATGATCTGCTTTATTTACAATCAACTTATCTAAAGAACGCGGCTGATCATGATTTTCTAGGAAAGTTCCTACCCAGCCTACTTTATTTACTTCGACTTGTGAAGTAAATAGTAAATCTCTAAATTGTTTTGCAGTCCAGTCTTTACGAATAAACCATTCCTCATTATCTCCAATATCAAAATTAGAGTAATTAAAGTCGAACATACTGTCAAAACATCCATTTTCACCAATATAGATACCTAATTTATCATATGATACCCCATAAGCCTCAGAAATTGTCATACAGTCATGTTTAGCAAACGTATTCTCCTTTAATTCCTTAAAGAAAACTTCAATTCCTGGCTGATTACGCGCAAAAGGGATACAAGACACTAATCCATCTTCACCATCAGGCTCACCATCTTGATAACGTTGATCCTTTTTAATAAAATTAATGGCATCCACCCTAAATCCTGCAATTCCTTTATCTAACCACCAGTTGATCATTTGATAAATTTCTTGCCGTAATACAGGGTTTTCCCAATTTAAGCATGGTTGCTTTTTTGAAAAAGCATGAAAATAATATTCATCTTCAGTAACTTTTTGCCATACTGAGCCACCGAAAATACTCCGCCAATTAGTTGGCGCACGACCATCTTTTCCATGTTTAAATATATAATAATTCCGATACTTACTCGTCGGATCAGCGATTGCTGCTTTAAACCATGGGTGTTCATCAGAGGTGTGATTTACAACTAAATCCATAATTATCTTAATTCCTCGTGCTTTTCCTTTTTTAATTAACTCATCCAAATCTTCCATTGTTCCAAACATAGGATTAATTGCATAATAATCACTAATATCATAACCATTATCATCCATTGGTGAAGCATAAATTGGACATAACCATAGGCTCGTTACCCCTAAATCACTAAAATAATCTAATTTCTCAATAATTCCTTGTAAATCACCAATTCCATCACCATTGCTATCTTTAAAGCTTTTAGGATAAATCTGATAAACTACTTCCTTTTGCCACCATTTCTCCATTATTAAATCACTCTCCTTTTATTCATATAAATAAATCATATATCTTCATTATAAAAGCCTAATCCCTTCAATATTTCTAATTTTCATATTATAAAAATAAATATGATAAAAAGGATAAGCTGCTGCCTACCCTTATGTAAAAATATTAATTTATTTTAGTAATTGTATACCCAAGTTTATTAAACTCATCAATAATCATTTGAATGTGCGCATTACCATTAGTCTCAACTGTTACTCTTAATTCTACTTCAGAAAAACGAGCAAAATTTTTAAACTGATTATGGTCAACACCAATTACATTGGCATTACATTGATTTAAAACCTTCGATACTAATTCCAACTGCCCTGGTTTATCAGGTAATTGAACAGAGAAAGTAAAAATTCGTCCTCTTGAAATAAGTCCTTTATTAATCATAGACGAAATAGTTAACACATCAATATTTCCACCACTGATCAATGATACAACTTTCTTCCCTTTAGTTTTTAGCTTCTTTAATCCTGCTAAAGCTAAAATCCCAGAACCTTCAGCTACCAGCTTATGTTTTTCAACTAATAACAAGAATGCTTCCATCAATTCATAGTCATTGACCAAAACAATATCATCAACATATTCTTTAATATATTTAAACGTTTTAGAGCCAATTTGTTGCACAGCTGTACCATCGGCAATCGTATTAACCTCACTCAATAAAACTACCTGATCCTCTTGAATAGCTGCAGAAGCACTTGCCGCTCCTTCAGGTTCAACCCCAATGATTTGAATATCGGGTTTAATTAATTTAGCAGCTGCAGCAATCCCCGAAATTAAGCCACCGCCACCAATTGGTACTAAAATCATATCAGCATCTGGTAATTCTTCAAGAATCTCCAATGCGATCGTCCCTTGTCCTTCCATAACATCTTCATCATCAAACGGATGGACAAAAGTATACCCTTCACTTTCTTGTAGTTCAACTGCCTTAGCGTAAGCATCATCATAAACCTCGCCAGCTAAAACCACATCAGCACCATGGGCCTTTGTTGCCTCAACCTTGATCAATGGTGTATGACTAGGCATTACAATAGTTGCCTTAACTCCTAGTTTATTAGCTGCATAAGCAACCCCTTGAGCATGATTTCCCGCTGAAGATGCAATTAATCCATGCTTTTTAGCTTCATCATCTAATTTCACGATCTTATTATAGGCACCTCTAATCTTGAAAGCACCAGTTTTTTGTAAATTTTCTGGTTTGATATAAACATCATTACCACATTCAGCTGAAAAAGCATCGCTATGAATTAAATGTGTCTCTAAAATTACTTCATCAACTCTTTGCTTTGCGGCTTTAAAATCTTCTAACTTCAACATTTGACATGTCCCCCTTAATTAAATTACATTATAGCATTTATCATTAAAAAGTAAAAGATTGTCTTTAATAATATCAGATGATTAAAAATATAATCATAAAAAAAGACAAATCATATTGATCTGCCTTATTTAATTTTTATTTGGTTAATTTTTTCATCAAAATAATATCCATTCACATCCAATAATTCCATGATTTCAATTTCATTAGCATCATTAATTTCTAATATTTGTGCCAATGACATATCATCATCACGTAATTTAGTATTTAAAAAACTCACTAGCATATTAATATCATTTGGTAACATTAAATTTCACCCTTTTCACTTAACATCTTTAAGCACTCATAAATTCCTTCTTCATCATTTGATAAAGTGATATAAGCCGCTCTCTTTTTTACTTCATCAACTGCATTGGCCATTGCTACACCGAATTTTGCAAACTCAATCATACTCAAATCATTATAACCATCACCAAAGCTAATTACTTCATCTCGTTTAATTCCTAAACGCTCAATTAAAGCCTGCAATGAAGCCGCTTTATCAATTCCTTGCGCCATCACTTCAATGAAAAATGGTGCTGAACGATAAATACTTAAAGAATCACCATATGGTGCCTTAAACTCATCAAGTATTGTCTCAGCATATTCAGGCTTTGCCGTTAATAAGACTTTATTTACAGAAAAATTCACTGCATCTTTAAAATTATCAATATGTTTGATTGGCATATGATTAATATCGCCTTCAATACAAACATACTCATCGGTTTCATCTTCTGTAAGAATCAATTCATCAGTATAAGTCATTACCGCCAAATTATACTGTTTCGCTCGCTCATAAACCTGATGTGCCGTTTTAGCATCGTACACTTTTTGATATATGATTTCTTTTGTTTTATAATCAACAACCTTAGCACCATTAAATGATAGTAAATAGCCACCTGTTTTATCTAATTCCAGCTCATTAGCTTCTGCATACAATCCAGCAGTTGGACGACCTGAAGCCAAAACAATCACTACACCTCTTTTTGCCAGCTCCTGCAAGATGGCTTTTGTCTTTGGTAAGATTTGTTTATCAGTACTCTTCAAAGTACCATCTAAATCTAATGCAATTAATTTATACGTCATTTTTCTACCTCTCAATATAATCAAAGTTTATTAAAAGATAGTTATTTTGTCAAATATATTTAAAGATAATATTTGATACTAGTATTATAACCCTAAAATAACCTATTTTAGTCTCAAATCAATAATAAATTAGTCTTATTATCATCTCAATATTTTTGCTTGAAAATATTAATAATTATGGTAGAATTGCTTTAATTTATAAGGAGGTTGCATCATGTCACTACAACAAGCTAAAAATTATTTGAAACAATTCAACCGGGAACAAGATATTATCGAATTCGATGTTTCTAGTGCTACTGTTGAACTTGCTGCTAAAGCTTTAAACTGTGCGCCTGAACGTATTGCTAAGACATTATCTTTTAAAATCAACGAACGCGCGATTTTGATTGTTACTGCTGGTGATGTTAAAATCGATAATCGCAAATACAAAGAAACCTTTAAAACCAAAGCAAAAATGCTCGCACGCGATGAAGTATTGCCAATCATCGGTCATGATATTGGGGGAGTATGCCCTTTTGGCGTTAATCCTGATGTTACTATCTATCTTGATGAATCACTTAAGCGATTTCAAACAGTTTTTCCTGCCTGCGGCAATTCTAACAGTGCTATTGAATTAACGATTGATGAACTTTCTAGCTATATTAAAGCAGAATGGATTGATGTTTGTAAAACCATCTGATGATGGTTTTTTATTATTTTGCAATTTTTTCTATCGTATTGAAGCTTTTTTATTGCATTTAATAAAAAAATAATATATACTATTTTCAATTACTATAAAGTAATTAAAAGCAATGACGAGGAGAGTAGTAATCTACAGAAGCTTTAGCGAATCAGGGAACGGTGCAAGCCTGATAGTGAAGTAGTTTATGAAGAACACCTAAGAGCTGTCTACCGAAAGCATTATGCAAGTAGGCTAGAACGTTACCAGTAACGTTACTATTGGCGGGTATCGAGTACTCTATGAAGTATTTTCCGTACCATGTAACTATAAATTCCTTTTCTAGTTATACGGTACTCGCTTCTTTAGGCGAGTTTTTATATTCTCGCAACAATAATTTTAAGGGGGAAACAAATTATGTGCGGTTTTTTAGTAGTAGGAAGTAGTGAATTAGAATTACAAGTATTCAATGATGCATTAAATCAGGCTGCTTATCGTGGTCCTGATCATCAACATGTAAGCATTAACAACGGTATAACCTGGGGATTTAACCGTCTTTCAATTATGGATTTGTCATCAAAAGGTAATCAGCCTTTTGTCTATAAGGATTGTGTTCTTGTCTGCAATGGTGAAGTTTATAACTATCATAGCTTAAAAGCTATGTTAGAAACGGACTATACTTTTAAGTCAGGAAGTGACTGTGAAGTACTGATTCCGCTATATCACAAATACGGGATAGAGATATTATGTAAATTTTTAGATGCCGAATTTGCAATGGTAATCTATGATGCCAAAAAGGATAAAATTTTAGCTGCACGTGATCCAATGGGAATTCGCCCTATGTTCTATGGATATCATAAAGAAGACGGTAAGATCTGCTTTGCTTCAGAAGCAAAAGGATTATTTCCTTTATGCCAAGAAATAATGCCATTTCCACCAGGGCATTATTATGAAGATGGCAAATTTATTTGTTATAATGATTTAAGTAATCCTAAAACGATCAATAACGATGATTTAGAAACAATTGCAACAAATTTACGCCTCAAATTAGAAAAAGCAGTGAAAAAAAGATTGCAAAGCGATGCTCCAATCGGATATTTATTAAGCGGTGGTTTAGATTCATCCTTGGTTTGTGCGATTGCCGCACGTTTAAATGATCAACCAATCAAAACCTTTGCAATCGGTATGGATACTGATCCTATTGATTTAAAGTATGCTAAACAAGTTGCTGATTACTTAGGAACTGATCATACAGAAGTAATTATGACCAAGGAAGATCTATTAGAAAATTTAAGAGATGTTATTTTTCATTTAGAAACTTATGATATCACAACGATCAGAGCCAGTATGGCAATGTATTTATTATGTAAATATATTCATGAAAAAACTGATTTAAAAGTTATTCTAACCGGTGAAGTAAGCGATGAGTTATTTGGCTACAAATATACTGATTTTGCACCAGATCCATCACAATTTCAAAAAGAAGCACAAAAGCGAATTAAAGAATTATATATGTATGATGTTCTAAGAGCTGATCGTTGTATCTCTGCTCACGCTTTAGAGGGACGGGTTCCATTTGCAGATATTGATTTTGTTGATTATTCAATGAGTATTGATCCAGCTAAGAAAATGAATATCTATAATAAAGGAAAATATTTATTAAGACATGCTTTTGAAAATCAGGATTATTTACCTGATGAAATTTTATTTAGGGAAAAGGCCGCATTTTCAGACGCTGTTGGTCATTCAATGGTTGATTATTTAAAAGAATATGCAGCTACTTTATATACTGATGAAGATGTTATTAAAGCTAAAGAAAAATATGCTTTTGCAACACCTTTTACTAAAGAATCTCTCTTATACCGTGATATTTTTGAATCGTTTTATCCGGGGCAAGCAAAATGGGTCAAAGACTTTTGGATGCCAAATAAAGATTGGGAAAACTGTAATGTTGATGATCCCAGTGCTCGAGTTTTAAAAAACTATGGTGACAGCGGTAAATAAAAATACCAGTTCTTTTACGAACTGGTATTTTCTTTATCATAATCAATAATACAATAATTATTGCGACCATTGTTTTTCACACGATAAAGAGCATCATCTGCCAATCTATATAATTCATCATAAGACAACGAAACACTCGAAACTACGGCACCAACACTAATACTTGTAATAATATGGGTCCCCTGGTATTCTACTTTTGAAGTTGATTTAATCATATTTTGACAATACTCAGCTACTTTTTCAATACTCTTAGGATATTTTATTAATGTTAAAAATTCATCTCCACCAACCCGTCCAAAGATATCTAAAGGATGGCTCACTTCCAATAATGCCTGAGCTATTTTTTGAAGGACAATATCACCACATAAATGTCCATAAGTATCATTAATATATTTAAAGTTATCAATATCAATAATTATCAAAGCAACTTGGGCTGCTGTATTATTTTGTAAAAACTCTTCTGCCTTTTCACGACAAGCTGCAGAATTATAAATTTTTGTTAAACTATCTTTTTGAGCCAGCTCCCGCCATAATAACTGTTCTTCTTTTTCAGAATGGATATCAATAACCTTTCCAATAATATGTGTCGGTTTATTATTCAAATCAAAAATCGGACGCAAATTAATCTTTAACCAACGTTTTTTCCCATCAATAAATTTAACAAACTCCTCACTCTCACATTCCGTCAAATTACGTAGACTCATTTCTAAAGTATCTTTATTAGAAATTGGTCTCTTTAAAAAATCTTTAATAATCGTTTCCTTTGAAAGCAGTTTGGCTCCACCTCCCATTAAAACAAGGGTATCAGTTGCAATGTTATATTCAACAAAGCAATCATGAGAAAATTCACTAATTTGTTGATAACGCTTATACTCACTTAAAATCTTTTCATTATTACGTTTATTTATATAATTACGCCAAATCAAGAAAAACAGCACAATAATGGCAACTGCCATAAGCGTAAAAGTAGCTACTTGAAGTTGATTATTTTCAACATAGTCAAAGAAAGTAACATCATTTTCACTGGTACTGGCATTAGTAAATATAATTTCTTCAATCTTACTGTAAGATACGACATCAATTCCTTTATTGATAATATCTAAAAGCTCATCCGCAACACCTGTATTAATTGCAAAATAACTGCCTTGATTTCTTAAATTCCCTTGAGGAATAATATTAATATTCTTGAAATCATAATTACTATTATAAAACAAGGCAACATGATTATTTATATACGTATAGTCAGCTGTGCCGTTTTCTACCGCTTTGATACATTCTAACTGAGTTCCATAATAATTAACTTTGTTACTACTATCTCCAACTGCGGCACTATCAACTTCAGAATCATAAATCATTGCTGCCTGTTTACCGTCTAGCTCATTAGCATTAATATTTTTATTAGTTACTAGCGTCATCGCTGAATCTAAATAAGCTTTCGTCGTAATATATTTTTCTGGATTGCTATTATACACCCCACCAATAATCATTGGTTTCTTCGTCTCAATCTGCTTATTATATTCATCAATATCATTGGCATAAATATAATTAAACTTCAAACCGCTCAGTTTTCCAATATAATTAAGCACATCAACGGTAATTCCTACAACCTTGCCTTTTTTTTCATCATAATACTGGATTGGGGCTTTCCCACCCAATATAAGAACATCAATTTTTGAATTATTTGCAACAAAACCTTTCTCAGCTTCGGTAAGAATGAAATTACGGTTCGCTAAAGAAAAGTAACGTTCATGAAGATTGCTCATATAATTAGGCTGTTCTTTATTTAACTGTGTCATCGCTTCATTTAGCTCTGACATCAGTTCTTGATTTCCTTTTGTCATTACAAAATAAAATGGACGAGGCGAAAAACGTGCTACGACCCGATAATTACCTTCTTCAATTGATAAATCTGATAATACCATAGCATCTATTTCATTTCTCTCTAATGATGTTAATAAATCTGGGGTATTATCAAAAAATATTTGATTAATATTAATTCCATTAATATCTCCAAAATCTTTTAAATTAACATTAGTTTCCTTTTTAGTTGAAACAACTCCAACATTTAAATTCTTAAGAGAATATATACTAGTATCATTGATTTCAGCATTATTAGAATTAACATAGATAGCCATATTTCCCATGCCATAATTGGTTGCCGAATAATCATAATCATTGATTAAGGTATCAATATAGAGCATCCCACCCATTAAATCAATCTCGCCTGTTTTGACCTTTTCCATAGCGCTTGACAGCTGCTCATTTACTGTGCCTTCTAAGCGTACAAATTCTAAGTTCCAATTCGTAAATCGAGAGATTTCTTTTAAATATTCATAAGTATAGCCGGAATATAATCCATCTTCATCTATCTCTGTTAATCCAGATTGAATTGGATAAGCAACTTTAACAGTTCGGGAGGCTGCTTTAATTGGGATGATATTGATCAGCATTGACATAATTAACAATACTAAAATTGTTTTTAGTGTTTTCATCAAACCACCCCTTTTTACATCACAATATTATCATATTAATTATACATTAAATTGATGAACATTAAAATAAAAAGGCACAAATCATCAGAATAATTCATGCCTGTATCAATATTTTATCTAATTGTTTTAAAAACTGATTTCTTACTTCATCAGTTCTTTTAGCTGGTCCACGTGTCCGCCTACCACTTTTTCGTTGTTTAGCTGATACATAACGACTCATTAATAATTCTTCAATATTATTATCATCAATTACTTTTCCTGAAATATGCAAAACTTTAGCCCCTTTTGATAACACTAAACTTGCTAGACCATAGTCCTGAGTAATAACAAGATCATTTGCTTGAACCTGTTTCAATAAAACTAGATCAACACTGTCACTTCCCACTTCACATAGAATAGTTCTAAAATAATCATCCTGTATAAAATGAGCATAATCAACAAAAACCGTCATTTCAACCTGATATTTCCAAGCTAAATCTTTAATTGCTGGTAAATCAGGACAAGCATCACCATCAACTAAAAGTGCCATACACCACAACCAATCAACATTGCAGTTGCTAAAAAGCCACCTGCCAGACCTCCAAAATGTCCCGCCTTTGATACCTGACGATTGAAAAATGTAAAAGCTACATTAATTAAAATCACATATATATATTGTTGCAACATATAATCAAAATAACCGCCTACAAGTATTCCTAAAGCAATCATTGCACCTAAATAACCATAAAAAATCCCACTAGCTCCTAAAGTCACAGTATTATATGCATAAGCATATTTTTTACCATGATAATAACAAGCTCCGCTAGTAGCAAGACAGCTTATGAAGATTAGATATAAATATGCGCCCGTTCCTAATAAGTATTCAAAAAAATGGCCAAGATTATAAATACAATATACATTCATAAAAATATGCATAATATCGATATGAACGAAATTAGCGGTAATAAAACGCCAATATTCTTTTTTTACTTCAATTCGCGGCATATAAAAAGCCCCGTATTTAATCGCTAAAGAGGTTTTATCATAATTACTCTTATCAATAAAATTAATTAAAATAAAGATTATAATCGATATGATAATAATAGCATTGGTTATCATCTATTCTCCTGCCTTTTCTGTTTTAATGACACTAACGCGTCTTGTTCTTTGGAGATTATGTCCCTTATCATTTGTAATTGAATAAATTACTTCATAATCACCAACTTTATCTGTATTAACATTATTTTTTAAAATTTTTATATTCTTAGTAATATCATTCCCACTACCATCAGTAGCTTTCACTCCATCAAGAGGATTAAATTTACTATTTTTTAATACCTCAATATCATCAATTCCTGTAAGAGTAGGATTATTACCATTTTGTCCAGCTACTATTTTAACTCGTAAACTGGCAGATTGATTTCCTGCCTGATCTTCAACAATTATCCTTTCAACATAAGAACCTTTTTCAGTGAACACTTTATGTGTTGACTTCTCACCATTTTCATCAATAAAATATGCAGCTATATCTGAATTATCCTCAACCTTTTCAATTAAATCAATTGCATATACTTCAGTATTTAAATGAACATTAAACGTAGATGCTTTTAATGTTACAACTGGTTTAGTTGTATCAACTATCTTTATATAAAAAGGATATTCAACACCTAAATATGTAGCAGATACTTTATATTCACCAATTTCATTTTTTAAATTCGAAAAATTCAAAATAACTTGTGATAAAATTGCCTCATTAGCATTAATATAATCTTGCGGCTTAGTCGATATTTCACTACCATATTCATAAACAAATGTATCTCTTTTGATCGTTAGGGGGGTAACATTGAAGGCACAAGCAATTAAAATTATATTTACTATGACAAAGAAGCTTAAAACAACTGATATAATTCGATTTTTCATGCTATCACCCTCTCCCATCTTTAAATCCATTTTTCTATATTCACGAACTATCTTATGCTTTTTCCAGCTAAAAATCAATGAGATTTTATGATTATTAAGACTTTTTAAGTTTCAATAATCATAACTTAGAAATTTCTAAAAAAATTCAAAAAATTACGTTAAAATAATTGAATCTTTTTACTTTTTTAATTTTAAAATTTTCTCATACTCATCTAATGGCAGCGGTCGAGCACAATAATATCCCTGAATATAATCTACCTTCATTCTAATTAATTCCTCATACTGTCCAGCCTGTTCTACACCTTCAGCTACAACGACTAGCCCTAAAGATTGAGCTAAACTAATAATCGATTTCAAAATTTCTTTAGCCTTTGAATAGACCTCCAAATCATCAATCATTGTTTTATCAATTTTTAAACAATCGATTGGCATTGATTCGAGCATCATGATTGAAGAATAACCTGAACCAAAATCATCCATAGATACTGTAATCTTTAATTTCCTAAATTTATTGAGAATATCTTTTAAAATATCACGATTATCAAACAGACTTGTTTCCGTCATCTCTAATTCAATTAAATTATAGGGTATCTGATAAGCATCAATTACTTTTAGATAACTTTCAACAAAATCTTGACGATATAAATGTAATTGCGAAACATTTACCGCTATAGGAGCAACCTCAAGACCATCATCAAGCCATTTACGAATCTGCTTACACGTAATTACAAAAACATACTCATCCAATTCAATAATATTACTGCTGCGTTCTAAAACCGGTATAAATTCTCCAGGACTTATCGATCCTAGTTTACTGCTTTTCCACCTAACCAGCGCCTCAGCTCCATAAAGTCTTTTTTTCTTTGTACTATATTTTGGCTGAAAATAAACTTCAAATTCATGATTATGCAAGGCTTCCTCAAACAAGTCTTCCAACTCTTTATTTTTATACATTCTTTGACGAATGTTATCATTGTAAAAATTACAATTCTCTAGTTCATGGCGATTTTCATCACGAATCACAGTTGCGGCTCGATCAACCATTGATTCAATTCGATCATTATAATTTTCAATTAAATAAATCCCAACAATCATTTTAATTCGATAAGCTGCTTCATCATTACTGTTAATTGCATTTTCCATATTTTTAATCATATACTCTGCCCGCTTTTTCAACTGTGTAACAGAGTCATATTGTAATAAAGCAACAAAGTGATCAGCTTGAATTCGTGCACAAAACTCTTTTTCCTGCAACAAATTATTTAAAATTTTAGCTATTTTCACTAAAATAAGATTACCCTCATCATAGCCATATAAATCATTAATATACTGAAACTTCAAAATATTGAAATAAACCATTGTATATTTAGATTTGGTAGATTTTAAAATATCACCACCAGCCAGTCTAAAGCGTGTATATGAACCGCATCCCGTTACCTCATCAACTAGTGCCACTTCTTCTAAACGTTTTTGATTATTACGATACATCAATACAATTCGAGTAATTAAATATAAAATTCCTAATAAACAGCAGCCTAGCATCATATAACCTAAAAAAAGCATTCCATTAATATTATTATCAACCACCGAAGCAGGAATAACACTCAACAAATACCAATCATTAACATCAAGCTTTTGGTAATACAAATATCTAGCTTCATCTGTCCGATCATACTCTAAAAATCCACTTTTTTCATTTTTAATATTATGTTTTAAATTTTCCAGCTTTTCTTTATTTTCTTTTGAAATTGCCCCAATATCATCAAAAAAGTTAGAAAATTTAATGCTTGTCTTGTTAGAAGAATCTACAATTTTATCACCATTTTCCTTAATAATAAAACTATACCCTAAACCATCAAATGTAGAAACCGATAAAGTCTCTTTATAATACCGTGATGCATAAGCTCCAAAAAGTACACAATGTTGATCATTATCAAAGGTTATGGGTAACGTATAAACACTAACTTCTTCACCATCAATCAAATCCGGCAATGTATCAGTAATTGATACTTCACCATTCATCGCTTTATTAAAACGGGTCATTTGCTGTTCATTTAATAAAATATTATTATCATCTGTCGTATAGGACTGTCCTCTCTCATCAATTATTCCAATTCGTTTAAAATTATTAATTTCATTCACTTTTTTTATTTTGTTAATAATTTTGACGGGATCAAAAGCATCCTCTTGGCTAATATAAATTGATAAATTTGCTAAAACTGCAACATTTTTTTGAATCTCTTTATCAATCACATTTACACTTTGACTAGAAATTTCTGATAACGTATTTAGAACCTGTTCTTGTGAAATTGTTTGAGATTTAAAAGCAAAAAAAGTTGCGACAACAGCAATGATCAAACATGATATCACGATGTCGACATAGATTCTTTTAAAGTTTTTAATTTTCATCTCATACACCCCACATTTATCTCTACAATATTATATCATTATCGATTAATAAAATCGATTAATTGTATAATTAAGGGTCATATTCGCTTTTGAACATGACCCTTTAACTAATTAACTCTTCTTTCTTAATCTAACCACAGCTAAAAGTGCAACTAATGATATCATTGCAAATTCAAAGAGCATTGTTTCATCACCTGTTTTAGCATTTTTCTTTGTTTTGTCTGATACCTCAGTCCCTGGCTGTTCCTCAACCTTCGGTTCCTCTTTTTGACTAGCTTTAACAGCTTCGATTTTTGTTAATAGAGCATCACTCATTTTATTAACATCTTCACTGCTAACATCATTAGCAATCAGTGCAACTGCCTGACTTAATAATTCTTCTAATTCCTTGACTAACTCAATATCATATTTATCTTTGTTAGCAAGAACTTGTTTTGCCAATTCAATTTGGAGTAATAAATTATCTTTATTAACAACTTGCTTTAATTCATTGAAAGCTCTTAGTAATTCATCGTAGGCATTTTGAATAGCACCTTCATTAGCGTCAAGATCCTGATTAACTGTGACGGCCCTTTCATAACCATTTTTAAACGTTTTCCATGATTCTTCAGTATAATCTTCTTCTTTTAAATCTTTAACCTGTTCAATCAATTTATCTAAATCCTTGCGCTCTACTATTTCTAAAAGTCCTTCAATCGCTTCATTGATTTCTTGTTTTGCATTTTGTAAAACTATAAGTTCCTTACTGTTATCATCTATTAGTTTTCTTCCTGCTTCATAAGCATCTTGCAATACTTTCAAAGTAGCTGGTCGAAGATTTACTGCTTCTTTATCCAAAATCTCTTTTGCAACTTCAACGCTTACCTTTAATTCCCGGTAACTAATCAGAATGGCTTTTTCATTTGCAAGATTTGTTAGATTGGCTTGAACATCTTTTTCAACTACTTCTCCTGCTCCTAGTGCAACTAAGGCATTTGCTTGATCAAGATATCCTTTCATAACCTTAAACATTTCTGCAGAATAATCAGTTTCCATCTTAGTAACTTCATCAATCAGTACAACCAGTTCATTAAATGATGATTCCAATGCCCTAAATGTTAAATTATCTAATGCTGTTTGCAGTTCAGATACCATCTTATCAACATCGCTTTGAGTAATATCCATTCTATCAGCCATTGCTTCAGCTGCTTCTTTGTTTTGTATGAAACTTTGCCAGCTTGAAACTGTACTATTTGCTTCACTGTACCCTTCTGCCAGTTTACTCTCCGCCACTTCAAGCACTGTTTCTAAAGCACTTTTATCAACTCTTACAACCTGTTTCTTTAAATTTGTGTATTTTTTAGACAATTCTTCTTTGAACTTAAGCATTTCTTCTTCACTGATACTTTCTTTTCCTACCACTTCATTTTCAAGATTGGTTAAATAAGCCGTGAAAGTTTGATAAGTTTCTTCTTTGATTTGACCGTGGAAATTACCCACATTCATTTCACTTAATTTATCTTTAACTTGACTAATTGTTCTAAGTAAATCATTTTTAGGATTTTCATATACTTCAATTTCATAAATAGAATATCCATACTTAGCGTTATTAGCAGCTTTTGTACCAATTAATTTAATATAACGTGCTTCAATATCACCTAATCCAGTATGATTATTTTCCTTAGCTACATTACCAGTTACATTTTTGATCGTAAACCAGTCTTTACCGTTAACTGAGCCTTTTAATTCATAGTCCACTCCATAAGCATCTTCCCAGGTAATCTTGATTTGATCAACTTTATAAACTTTATTTAAATCTACCTGGATCCACTGATCATGCGTACGTGCTGACGCCCAGCGTGATTGCTCAGGACCACTAGCACTTTGATTAATGATTCCATCAAATGCTTTATTTGGTGTTTGATAATCAGTATAGCTGCTTGAAGCTGTTGCTTTTTTATTCAAAGCAACATTTTCATGAATAACATCTATTCCTGTATCATAAAGATTTTTAATTTCTTCATTATTCAATAAACGATTATAAACTTTAATATTATCTAATGTTCCTACTAAATTTTGTCCAATCTTTTGTAGTGGTAAATTGATTGAAGCTGAATCATACCACTTATTCCCCGAATTGGTAAGAATTGGTCCATTGATTGTTGATTTAACTACTCCATCTAGATAAACATTAGTATATTTTTTATCAGAAGTAAAAGCTAATTGATATAATTTTCCCTTTTCAAGTTCTATATTATGCTCATAATGATAACTATCACGATCGTACATCAGCTTGTATTTACCATCAATTTCTTTTAAATAGATTTTTCTTGTTTGATACTTTGTATCAATCCACTGATTACATTCTTCTATTGGCATTGTTTCTTCAAATAATACAATATCGCCTGTTTGTGATTCATCGATTTTTAAATCAAAAGCTAAAGTATACGGCCATTTCAATGCACTATGCTGCATTTGTAGATTACCATCACCATTTAATTTCAATGCCTGACCTTCATCAGTTGTTTCAACTGTTGCTTTGATTGCAGTAGCATCATAACCATTTCCAGAATTATCTTTAATGACTAAATTATCCCCTTGTTTTGAAGTATTTTCCATATCAAAGTCATATACTTTTTCTGTTTTACTGCTAATTTCTTTATCCATCTCAACATTTGGACCAGTACCTAAAGTATTGACCTCAGCTTTAAATTGGTCATATGACTTGTCATTATCTTTACCGTACCAAAAGGTTTGAGCATATATTGGTAAGATACTTTGTGTTCTTGCAAAAACATCATAAACAGAAATCCCATTAAAGATTCCTCGGTCATTCCATAATGAAATCGAACCCCCAACAATTTTTGGATGTCCTTCAGCAACATCAACTCCAGCGCCCATTTTATCTCTAAATTTTCCAGCACTTAAGTTATTGTACATTTCTTCTTCTTTCGCAAAATCTGGATAACCATTATTCCCGCCAGGAACAATATAACCATACTTATTAGTTGCGTTAATTAATTTATAATCCTGATTAAATAATGATTTTAAACTGATTGCATAATTTGCCCAAGCATCCATAATTGGATAATCTGGTATTTTTGTTTTATCAGAATCTACACATCCCATAGAAGCCCATGCCATTGGCGTTTTACCATATTTATTATAAACAAGATCCATTACGTATTGAGTATACTGGGTCATATCTTCCTTGTATGCACTATTGTACTCATCAAGCCCTACATTAAATGCATCGGTTACAAAAACCGGATTATCTCCCCCCATATATTCTTCATATAGATCAGCAATAAATTTATACACTGTTTCTTTTTTATCAGAATTTAAGCGTATATCTAAATGTGTTCCATCAAATCCTAATTCAGAATTATTGTCAATAAACACTGCTGAATGTGCTGGAGTATCGAACTCAGAAACAATTCTAATTCCATAATCCTCAGCATAATATTGGAAATCACGATACTCACCTTTTGTATAATAACCATCTGTTGCCGTTAATCCTGGAATATCTGACTCCAATCTAAAACGCGAATGACCGTTGTATGAAGTATCATTTAAATGTACTTGAATATCTGTGAACTTGTACCAAGATGCATATTTAACAAAATCTTTTAAATACCACATTGGCATATATTTACGGGCAACATCCAACATGAATTTACGATATTCATATTTAGCATAATCTCGTGCTTCACCTTTATTAATTGTCAGTGCATCCCCACTTGCAACTAATGCTTGTAAAACACTGCGTGTTCCAAAGAAAATACCTTGATAAGTTGTTGACTTAATTGTAATACTATCCCCAATTTCTAATGTATATCCCTGATCACCAATAGTGGTATCCGCATTTTCTTTAGTTAATAAAATATCTCCTTTTTTTACTGTTGTATTACTAATTTCTAATTCTAATCCAAATAAATCCTTAATATCATCTTTAGTAATTTGAGCTGCTTTATATAAACTTTCATCTTGAACAATAATTCTAGAATTATTAGTTAATTGATAAGTTCCTGTTGCTCCATTCCATTCTTGAATCGTTGGAACTGTAGTAGGGACAGGATTACTATCTAAAGCAACTGAATTTTGCCCTGGAATTATAACTGGAATATTTTTCATTTCCTTAGTTGCATTAGTTCTTTTATCTTTAATAATATAAGTAACTAACACTTCCTTATCTACCAATGGCTTATGAATCATTCCATTATCTTCAACTACAAAGTCAGTATCACTACAAAAAATTTCTGCTACAATATTATCATTATCATAATGATATACTGGCATCTTATCCATATTTGAAGTAATTGTTCCGATTGTAAAATCTTTGGCAATATCATCAACTGTAAGACTATTATTTACTTCTTCATAAATTTCCATTTCCCAAATAGAAATCGGTTTAGCACTACCAACACCATTACTTGCTGTAGCATATAAACGAACAAACCGAGCTGTAATTGGATCAAAATCAAATTTTTCCCAACTTCCCTTACCATCATCTACATTTACAAATGTTATCCAATTTTTATCAGTTCCAACATCATTAGAATATTGCAATACATATTTTGTCGCAAAAGCATTTTCCCAAAAAATATGTATTGATGAAAATGTCATTTCTGCTTCTAAATCAACATAGATCCATTGGGGACTCTTAGTAATATTTCCACTTGACCAGCGTTCATTATAATCATTACTGTATTTACCATCAAAGGCTCCACCTGGTCCAAGACGATCCAAATTAGCTTCATTGCCAGAAGCATATGCTGGTTTATTTAAAGCAATATTAACTGGATCATTACTAGTATCCTTCTTAACTCTTAAAACTTCTAATTCTTTTAAACCAATCGTACTTTCTCCGCTCTTAGCTTCAATCAGTTCAATTTTCACATAGCGGGCAATTGTATTTTCTTCCATTTCCCATTCTTCATCGCCACCAGTACCCTCTTCGTGGAATAGGACTTGTCCATATTTTTGGTCGGTCTTAGCCACATATAGTTTATAACGAAATGCAAAATTACTAGCCCACTTTAATGTAATTTTTTCAAAACTTTCCTCTTTCCCTAAATCAACTATAATACTTGGGTTTGTACTAATATTACCTACTTCCCATTTAGTATCCATCTTACCATCAACTGCATTGCTCCCCTCATTGCCGGCAATAGCACTACTCGCCACAACCACTTTATCCAATGCGATATTTTCATACTCTTGTTCAGCAGCTACATTTGTAATAAGTTGGTTAAATGTAGTAAATACCATCAAGAGTGATAATAATGAAATAAAACCTTTCCTTAATATCTTTTCCATAATTCTTCCCTTTCTTTGATTAATAAAAATCTTACTTATTTTCCCTCTGTGCATGTCCCTCCTTTTTTGAAGCCAGATGTTTTTAGTAAAAAAAGACAAGACTAAAAAGCATCTCGCTTTTTCGGTCTTGCCTACTGAAAGTAACAATCCTTTGCTATATTTTTAATATAGCACTATTTATACATAAAAGAAATGTGTCTATACAATTACGGTACAATGTTTCGTATAAAAGATATAAACATGGCACAATGTTCCATATAAAAACCCCCTAAAGTGATAGATATCTAGAATTCTGGACACATATCACTTTATAGAGGGTCACCACAAAAATACTGTTTTTAATTAATCAAATTTTTTACGACAAATTAATCCCATTAGAGCTATTCCTAATAATCCTGCATAACCAAATAAATTAACATCATCACCTGTTTTTACAGATTTATCACTTGTATCAGTTACTGGTTTGTTAGTTGGTGTTTCCGTTTCCTCACCAGGTTTTACTTCTATTGGTTTTAAAGCATCATAAACTTGATTTAATGAATCTAACATAGCATCTAATTCCGCCTGAGATACATCTTTACTATCTAATAATTCTTTTGCTGCCTTAATCATTGTTTGAAGTTTATTCCATGAATCTTGATTATAATTAGCTTGATCTAGATCTTTTATCGCTTCAGTTATTTTATTGATAACTTTTTCAAGGTCTTTTGAATTACCTAATTCTAGAAGTTTCATCGCAGCCTCTCGAACTAATGCAACCATTGCATCTACTTGTTCTTGGTTAACATCACTATTATCGACTACCATTGCATTTGCTGCCTGATATACTCCTGCAAATTCTGCCCATGTACTTATTGTATAATCAGCCTCATCGTATTCTTTTAATAATTTCGCTAATTCTTTAGTATTTCCTCGTTTTTCTAAATTAATTTCATTAAGAGCAGCTATCGCATTATCTACATCCACTTGATTTAAACTTACATTTTCATAAACAAGCTTAGCAGCATCAACAATTGTTTTCATCGTTTGCCATGAACTCGTTGTATAATCAGTTTCTTGAAAATTATCATAACTTTCAATAGCTGTTTTTAATTTACTTCGATCCAATTTAACTAAACTACTATCTAAAGTTTGTAATTGTCCCATTGCTTCATTTACTTTAATATAATCATCAGCATTATCAATTAATCCTTTAATAGCAGTTAATTTTGTATTAAAATCAACAAAGCTATCCTTTGTGAAATCTTTTTCTTGATATAAACTAACTTTTTGATATAGTTCATTTAATTCGTTTTTTGAATAAATCACACTATCTTCTATTGAGTTGATTATCGCAGTCACTTCTTTTAATAGCTTGCCAATTTCCTCAGTAGAAATTTCTGTACCGTCTGCAAGTGCTAAATAATCCTCAAATTTTTGTTCAAATACTTCATAATCATCTTTAGCAATATTTCCATTTTTATTACCAGCATCAAATTTTGCTAGCTCAGCTTGACCTTCTTTAACTAATGCTCTTAATCCCTCATTAGTACTTTGATATACTTCTAATTCATAAATTGAATATCCCCAATTACGATTTTTAGCATCATGACAAGCAATTCTTACATAACGTGTTTCAACATCACCTAAGTCTTTATGAGTTATTTCTCCTCCAGTACCATTAGTAATATCTTTAATGTCAAAGAAGTTTACACCATCCAATGAGCCTTGAATCGTGTATTTAGTTGCATAAGCACCTTCCCAAGAAATAAATACTTTATCAACTTTATAGTTTGCCCCTAAATCTACCGTAAGATCTTGTTCAACTGTTCCATATTCAGTATCGCCTTCATTAGTTCCTGCACCTGTTGCCCGTTTGCTTGACCAGCGATTAGTTGTAACTTTAGTATTGTCTCCATCAACTGCTAAATTTGGTGTCAAATTAGGAGTAAGTGGATTTACGGAAGATGCAGTTGCATTTTTGTTTAAAGCTAAATTTTCTAATTGAATATAACCTAATTCATCAGAAATTTCTGTCGCACTAAAGGTTTTATTATAAATCTTAATGTTATCAACACTACCTTTTGCATTATTTAAGATTTTTTCAACTGGTAAAACAAATGTACTAGAATCTTTACGGTTATTAATTGCAGTGCCCATATTAATTCCCGTTGTTATCGCTTTTCCATTAATGTATAAAGTCGTATTCTTTTGATCACAAGTCAAAGCTAAATTTACCCAAGTATCTTTGGGAAGTTCATAATCAAAAGTAAAGTTATATCCACTACGTGAGTATCCTATTTTTCCAGTTCCATCGATATTAGCATACATAACACCATCATCACCACTAAATATTTCGGTATTTTCAGATGTATTGCTGTCTAATTTAATATCCATCATTACTGTATAAGGATAACCAATTGATTTATATGGCAATGCCACATACCCATCTCCATTTACAGTAGCAATATTATTACCATTAGCTTTTTCAATAATTGCGTTATTCAATGTAGCATTATAATTATTTCCTGAAGTATCTACTGCTTTTCCATTTTTAATTGTTTCAAAATCAATTGCTGTAATATTTTCTCCTTTTGATTCGACTACCCTTCCCGGATTTGCCCCAGGTACAACACTATTTAATTTATTAGCCCGTTCAACAAACTCAGCAGCAGTTTGACCATCCGTCTTTTCTCCATACCAAGTTTTTTCACTAGTAATCATAACTGCATCAATAAAACGATCGTAAATATCAAACCATGTAAATCCTCCACCATATGAAGTCATATCATTCCATACACAGAATTGACCACCTTTAGTTTGAGGATGAGCAATTGGCATGATTGCAGTACCTTGTCCGGCATTTCGACTTGGTGAGAAATTATTAACATCGAACTTATCATATAATGAAGCAATATCCAAACGATCTGGATAACCAGCATTAGCTCCAGGAACAATATATAACCATCCCCCACAAGTATTGATGATATCATAACCGGCATTATAAGTTTCTTTAACATCTGCCCAATATGGTGCCCATAAGTTAACCGTAGCATCATTTGATACTGGTGTTGTTCCGTTAAATCCTCGACTACCTAAAGACCCCCATAACCTTGTATCATATCCTTTATCATTAACATAATTAATAAAATGATCAGTCCATTTACGCATTTGCTCTGAATATGATTTATCATATTCATCTGTTCCAATATGGAATTTATCACTTTGAATAACAGGATTTGGCCCATCTAAATATTCATCCAGAACAGCTTCAATAACATCATAAGAGGATTGTTCTCTAATATCCAACGCCCCTGCTTTAAGCATTTTTACTCCAGGAACATTTCTAAAACATTCAGCATGATATGGCGTATCAATTTCCGTAATTACATTGATTCCATAGTTTTTCATGTCAATCTGATATTGACGATACTCCTCTTTAGTGTAGCTGCCATCAGTAGCTGTAATCATTGGATAAGTATCGCACTCTAATCTAAAAGCTGAATACCCTGTAGCTCCCCAATAATCATTTACATGAACTTGAACTTCATTAAGTTTATAGTATGCCATATAAATCGTCATTTCTTGTAAATACTCCATTGGAATATAAGTACGAGCTACATCTAGCATACCTGCCCGAACCTCATATTTAGGGTAGTCCCGCGCTAATCCTTTAGCTACATTATTCATCCCATCATTCTGCGAAAACATTTGGGTAATTGAAATACCACCATATAAAATTCCTGTTTCATAGTTAGATTTAATTTCAATCATATCATCGATGGCAAGCGTATATCCTTCTTTCCCTAAGTTGTCAACACTACCATCTTTTACTAAAACAATATCACCACTCTTTTCACCACTAGTAACAATTTCAAGTTCATGTTTGATCATCTCTTTTAAATAAAACTGAATTTGTTTAGCAGTAGCTTCCAAACTGGCATCTTTAACAACAATTTTTGAATTCTTTGATAATGTGAATTCTCCTTCATTACCTTTCCATTCCCGTAATCCCGGCATTACATTAGGCTTAGCATTAATACTTTCTTCCTTGTTATAAGCTCCAGGTACAATAAAGTTAATATCGGCTTCACTATAAGCAATATCAGTTTCATCATTCAAGTTTTTAACTTGATATAATACATTAATATCCATATCTTCCAATGGCCGAGTAATTGTTCCATCCATTGCTACAACCTGTTTATTATCGCAACCGTATAAACTAATTTCAAAGCCATCAGGTACCGCTGGTAAAACAATTTTATTACCATTGATTTGTGGCGCTTCCTTATTCAATGACTTTAAAACTTCATCAGCAGTTGTAACTGTATGATCTCTTTCTTTATATACTTCAAATTCATAAATACTGCCACTATATTTATTTTTATTAGTATGGGTCCAGCGTTTTAATTGAACATACTTAACATATCTTGCTTTTGTTGCTTCAATTTGAATCTCTTTAATTTCACTAGGTCCTCCATCTGGAAGATCAGCAGCTTCATAAACATCTTGATAGTTTACACCGTCAGTAGATACTTGAATTTTAAATGCTGGTGGGCATGATTCATAATTGATTACAAATTCAGATACTGTCTTACGACTTCCTAAATCTACTAATAACCATTGATTATCTGCAGTTTTACCAAAAGATACCCGACTGTCCTTAGAAACCACTCCATCTACTGCCATTGGTGCAGTAAAGCGGCCATCACCTACTTCTAATGATGAAGCGCTAACAGGCCGATTCAATGCAATATTACTGTAATCTTTGGCATCTGGATCTTGTTCATATACCTCAAATTCATAAATACTGCCACTGTATTGTTTCCCATTACCACTATGTGTCCAGCGTTTTAATTGGACATATTTAACATATCGTGCTTCAGTAGGATCAATTGAAATCTTTTGAATATTGCTAATTTGCCCCTCTAAATTACTAACCTCATAAATATCACGGTACACTTTATCTTCACCAGCAACTTGAATCTTGAAAGCAGGTACTTGTGATTCATAATTAATCACAAAATTAGAAATAGTTTCTGTTTTACCTAGGTCAACTTCTAACCATTGCTCATCTTTATCTTTAGCCAAAGATACACGACTATCACTAGAAACAATACCATCTACTGCCATTGGTGCAGTCCATCTTCCATCATTCACCTCTAGTCCTGATACACTAACGTCTTTATTTAGAGCTAAATTAGGATATCTTGTTTTAAGATTATCCTGTGCTGTTTGAATATCTTTAACAGCCTTATTGATTTGCTCTTGAGTAGCATTTTGATCAAGCAGTTCCCCTGCAACCAATTTTTCATCTAAAGTGTTGTAAGAAGCGTTACTATATTTACCTTCATCTAAAGCATTAGCATCGCTAATCACAAGATCTAAATAATCTCTAGAAGCAACTGGTTGATCTAATAACTTAGCATCGGCATAAAATAAATTATGATCAGATAAATCTGTTTCAACCATTGTAATATTACTAATTTCTAAATTTCTAGAAGTAATAATATTATCGACTGCACTAGTCTTCATACTTGCATCAGTACCATTAAAGGTATCGTACCACTTTCCACCTTTACCATTTGCAATGTTGTAATCTTCTAAAAATGGATAAATTTCATTGTGATTTTGATCTACATTAAAATCCCCAAAAGCAACTTTATATTCTGCCGGATCTTGATCCATAGTTGCTTTTAACTCTAATAACTGTTTCGCACGAGCTTCTACTGACTCATATGTCAAATGAGTATTATAAACTGCAATAACTTTACCGTTTACTTCAATTTCTCCTTTTTGCCATGCTCGAGCTTCTTTAATTCCCTCACTATTCAAAGCTCCACCATTTGTATTGATTAATTCTAAGTTTGACAGTAGTGCAACACCATAATCACCACCACCAGTTTCAATTGCTTTTTGAAATGAACTGTAAGCATAATCACCTTGCTCTACAAACTTCTCTAACATATTGTATGGATTACGACTTGTATTAATATCCACTTCCTGCAATCCTACGATATCAACATTATTTGTCTTCAATAATTCATTTAGCTTGGTTATATCAGGTTTTTTATTAGCCGCAATATTAAATGTTGCTAATCTGACATTATCGGTTGCTGCAGTAACTTTCATCATTGGCATAACTTGCGATATAACTGTTACTGCTGCAACTAAAGAAGCTATAATTCTTTTTGTTCTTCTCATTTTTCCCTTTCCTTTCTTAAAAAATAGTCTACTTTATACTTAATGTTCCCTCCTTTAAAACACTAAAAAAGGCACGACTAAAAAGCTTTAATTAGTGCTCTTTGGTCTTGCCTACTGAAAGTAACAATCCATTAATATTTATTATCTATCCATATTATTAACATAAATACGTTATTTTTTAAACATATGCATTTCTTTTGGAACAATGTTTCTAAATAAAAGCTCACAAATAAAAAAAAGCTGGCACATTGTACCAACTCAAAGTAAAACTATTTCACTGTCTGTGATAATTCAGTATAGTCAATCAATTTATCCATACTCAATTCATGATTTGAAGCAATCACACAGCCCACGAGCGTATTTAAAACATAACGTATTGCAGTTGTATAAATAACAGGAGCTAGATCTGAATAACTAACTCCAGTAGGAATAGTAATCACTTCTTTACAACAAGTTTCAAAAGTGGAATTAATATATCCCGTAACAGCAATCCCAGGAATTGCAATTTTATGATTTAATCTTATCTTCTCTAATAATTGAACATTATGTTCACGATGATTAACATAGATTGCCAATGGATTAGCCGATTCACTTAAACAATTTAATGCTACCCAAAAGTTATCGGTTGCAATCTCTACAGCTTTTCCAATCCGAGCCATCATATACTTAAATTCGTGTCCAATCTGCTCATTAATTCCATCTGCAAAAATATAGATTATTGTAGCCTTGTTGATCAACTTAGTTATACGTTCAATTTGTTGATAATTCAATAACAATTTTGTTCGATCGATTGTATCTTTTTCAACACTTGCAATTTTTTCCATAACAGAAAAAGCTGTTTCTTGTTTTTTTATTTGAAATAAGATTTTATTATTTCCTTTACTCATCATATTTTGTAATTCATAAGCTAAATCGACCTTAAAATCAGAAAAACTACCATCATAAATTTTTTTTATGACTCGCATTACAGTCGATGCCCCAGTATATGTTGTTTTAGCTAATTCTCTAATTGTAAGATGTAATATCTCCTCCTTATTTTCAATAATATAATCTGCGATTTTAGATTCCGACGCTGAAAAATCTTTCTTTTCGGTCAGTTTTGCTATTATACTCATACTCTTTCCCCTTGCTTATAATAGTAACTTGACCCCTCCTCCGTGTATTCCATTGTATATACAATATAACACAAACAATGAATATATCAATCCTTTTTCTTTTACAGAAAAAAGAAGAGCGTTAAATTAAACGCTCCTTAATCGATATTTACCCTAATCTAGATAATACCTTTTCTTTTCCTAATAAGCAAATTGAACTCGCAAGATCAGGTCCATGCATGATTCCTGTTGTTGCAATTCTAAGTGGCATATATAACATTTTTCCCTTAGCTTTAGCCTCTTTTTGAGTTGCTTTAATACAAGCTTGAATATTTTCTTTAGTAAATTCTTCTAAATTCTCTAATTGCGCTTTAAATACTTTTAACGTATTAGGAATAGTCTCATCTTTCATAAATTCTTTAGCTTCTTCATCTAAATTCAATTCATCTGTAAAGAATAAATCGACTAAACTAACAATTTCTTTACCATAAGATAATTGATCATGATACGTTGCAACTAAATCATTGATCCATTGTTCTGATTTACTTGATAGATCATAAGCCTCTTCTAAAAATGGTCGACATAATGCAACAACATCTTCTAATGATCTTTCTTTAATATAACGATTATTGACCCATGTTAACTTATCTTTATCAAACATTGAAGGTGATTTAGATAATCTCGTTTCACTAAATTCTTTAATTAATTCTTCTTTTGTGAAAATTTCTTGTTCTCCTTCTGGTGACCACCCTAATAGAGCCATAAAGTTAAACATTGCATCTGGTAAATATCCTTCTTCTTTGTATTGTGAAACAAATTGCATGATACTTTCATCACGTTTTGATAATTTCTTTCTTTGTTCATTTACAATTAAAGTCATATGTCCATAAGTCGGTGCTTTCCATCCTAACATTTCAAAAACCATCATTTGTTTTGGCGTATTACTTAAATGTTCTTCACCTCTAAAAACATGTGTTATTTCCATGGTATGATCATCAATTACAACTGCATAGTTATAAGTTGGAATCCCATTGGCTTTAACAATTACCCAATCACCAATATCATTCGATTCAAATGATACATGTCCACGGATCATATCATCAAACTCATATGTCTTATTTGCAGGCACTCGAAGTCTAATTGTATAAGGAATTCCTGCTGCTTCTTTAGCTGCTACTTCTTCAGCTGTTAAATCACGACATTTACGATTATACATTGGTGCAACACCAGCTTCAACTTGGCGTTCATGTTCAGCATCTAATTCCTCTGGGGTGCAGAAGCATTTATATGCTAAACCTCGATCTAATAACTCTTGAGTATATTTACGATAAATATCCAAACGTTCCATTTGACGATATGGCGCATACTCTGGTTTTGGATTTAATGGTGATTCATCTGGAATAATTCCTAACCACGCTAGATTTTCTAATTGGCTAGCCTCACCACCTTCAATATTTCTTTCAATATCAGTATCCTCTAACCTAAAAATAAAATCTCCACCATGATGTTT
The DNA here is from genome assembly GCF_019125875.1 of Erysipelatoclostridium sp. MSK.23.31. Lineage (NCBI taxonomy): Bacteria > Bacillati > Bacillota > Erysipelotrichia > Erysipelotrichales > Coprobacillaceae > Thomasclavelia > Erysipelatoclostridium sp. MSK.23.31. Next base: position 150,640 of record NZ_JAHOCB010000001.1, read on the forward strand.
TGCAAATAGATAATTAAATAAAGCGGTTCTTGCTCCCCCAATATGTAGATGTCCAGTTGGACTAGGAGCATATCTTACTCTTACTTTTTCCATTCTTAAATCCCTTTCTTCTTTAACATAACCACACATTGAGAAACAGCACCTTCTTCATGACCAACAAAGCCAAGCTTCTCACCACGGGTTGCTTTAATATTAACATCAGCAATATCACATTTTAAGATCCTGCTAATATTTTCCTTCATTTTTTGGATATGAGGTGCCATCTTTGGTTTTTCAATCAAAATGATTGCATCAAGATTACTTATTTCGTAACCGCGATCATCCATCATTTCATAAGTTTTTTCTAATAGCACTAAAGAACTAATCCCTTTATACTGAGCATCAGTGTCACTAAAATGTTTCCCAATATCACCTAATCCTAAAGCCCCAATAATACTTTCAATAACGGCATGACATAAAACATCAGCATCACTATGTCCTAACAAACCACGCTCATGTTCGATTTCAACACCACCCAAAATCAACTTTCGTCCTGCTACTAGCTGATGAATATCAATTGATTGTCCAATTCGATACATACTCTCACTCCTCCACGCCATATTCTAACACAAAAACGCCCTATATTCTAGGGCATTTTCAATGCTCAAAGTTTACTTATCTTCTTTCTTAGCTTTCTTTTTGCGATAATCCTCTTTACAGTATTCTATTGTTACAATAGCTGTTGCTCCAGCTAAGTCTAACATTAAATCTTTCATCGTATCGCCTAAAGCTGCATGTCCTTCTAAAGGCACATCTTTTTGGCCATATAAAGTTCCTCGCGTAGACTTCATATACTGCTGATTATTAGTCCCAAAAATATCATCAACCAAATACTCTCCAATTTCCCATAAAGCACCCAATGCTAACGAAAACAATACTACACTAGTGCAAATAAACATATGTCCCATCGATATATTTACACTTTCACGTTTAACAAAATAATCAATTAAAACAAAACCTGCATAAGCTAAGATCACACCTGAAAAAGCATGTAGTATTGAGTCCCAAATAGGTATTTTTTTATAAAAATCAAACACATCACCAAGTACAAATCCACAAAAAGCAAATACAGTTAGTGAGGTTTCTAACATAATCGGAATTTTTAAATCAAGTCGTTCCTTTAACTGTTCTGGTAAAATTATAATTCCTATCATTAACAATAATTGAACAATTGAAAAAATCAGACGTCGCTTCTTTTTCATATCATCAACAATGAATAAAAAAATCACTGCTGCCACTAGCATTGCTAAAGTAAGAATACAAATTATTCCTTTAATTATCTTAAATTTCTTAGTTGATTTAGTTTCAAGCATATTACCGCCTCCATAATATACTGTATTATAACAAAAACAAACAAAAATTCCCATCAATAAAAACTTAAGAATTAATAAACAAATTCATAACTAAGACATAAATAACTCATTGCCTCTTCAAATAACTTATCTAAACGCATTTTACGTTCATATATAAGCCCATCAATATCTACGATAAACTGGTATTCACTTAGTGGTTCTTGTCCTAAATCTACTTCTCCCACAAATGCAACTCGACACGGACAATTGAATTGAAAATATCTAACATCCTTATAAAACATCGTTCGATGATCTAAAAAACTTCTAAACGTTTCATGAAGACTGATAAAAATTACCAGATCATCTTTAGATAATGCATATTCATCAAAAATATCCTCCTCCTTACCTAAATAAATAGGAATTTCAAAATCTATCCCTAGATGAATAAAGGCTTTCATATAAATCATCAAACTAAAACAATTACCATCCCCCAAAACAATAACACGTTTAGCCTCTTTAATTATTTTTCCTAATTTAACAGCCTGTTTGTCTAGCTGTTCTTCCTTATAGTTATATTTTATTGTTTCCAAGGCTGTGATGCCTTTAATACTCTCTAATGTGATTATTTCCCTAAAAGAAGTAAAGGTATTAACCCCCAGGCTATTTAAATACCGCATCAATGATGTTTTTGATACCCCAGCTTCTTTAATAAACATTTCTAATGAATAATCTTTGATTCGATTTCCGAGCATCAATGTTTTTTTACTGATCTGATATTCTACACTCCCACGCTTATTAGCACTTTGAGCCATCATAACCTTCCCCAAAATCATCTGCCTAGTTCTCCTTTATATATAATTCATAATATCTTGTTTTAATCATATCTAGATAAAACATAAAAACATACTGCCCCTCATAATAATCATTATCAGTATTTAATGAAATTAAAAAATCACTCTCTAATAATGCCCCGTGTTGAGTAATTAATAACTTCTTACAAGGACCATTAAAGATTTTTAAACGCATTGTTGTCCCTACCATATTCATCGTTCTTCCCATCATTGAAAAAAGCCATACAAAATCATCTTTTTGAGGAACTAGAGCCTTATCTTCATACATCGAACTACGAATAAAATCCTTTCCAAACAGTTTCATATCTATTTGAAAATCATGTGTTAAATTCAACAATCCCATCGCCCCATACATGATAATACGCTTACTTTGATAGATTTGCTTGCAAATCCGATCAATTAACTCAACATTAAAAAAATCATTAAAATCATTATAATTAGTTAAGTTAAAAATAACTCTTGCAAGCGGTTCTTGTTTTTGCCACTGACACTGTTTTACTACTTGCTCTTTACGAATATCACACCACAAGCCAATCCGTTCTTTCAAGATTGAAAAATTGTTGCAGTCATACAATTTATAAAATCGTTTAAACTGACTCCCATTAATATTAGTTGTTTCTAAGAAATCCTCTAAACTCATATCCTTTAACCAAACACAATTCTCTATCACTTTCCGAGCAATATAGGTATTATTATCATTAATATCGACACAGTTAGCAACATCCAAAATACTATCTAATAAAGTTATATTTTTTATCATAGCGCTTTCACCTCTGGGTATTAGTATACTATATTTCATTAATTTTTTGGTGAAATTACTCGAATTTTAAATAAAAAATCCTCATTTGAAATAATCTTCCATTATTTGAATGTTCAAATAATGAGGTTCATTTCAGTTAGAGGATTTTTATTATTAATAATATTTTTTACTTAATACTACTGTTCCCGCTAACAATGATAATCCAGTCATCATAGCCATCAATTCAACTGTACTATCATCACCTGTTTTAACTGCTTTCTTTGCTTCCTCAGAAGCAGTTGTTTCAGTTTTAGAATTATTCGACTCTTCTTTTTCTACTGGAATATTTTCTGAAGCATTTGTCTGTTTAAATAACCAATTCATTGGTGAACCTTCTTCATTATGGTTAAGTACTTTTACCCACGACCAATGTAATAAACCTTCAGCAATTCCTTCGTCAGCCATTTCTTGATTTGACCAGATTGTTAAGTGATTATTTTTAGCACCTAGATTATTTAAAGCTTCATACATAGCTTTTGAACTATTAACATTGCATGTAGTATCATTTTGAGCATGTGTAAAATAAATTGGTAACTCTACTAAAGAAGCAGTATCAACTTGTTTGCTTACCATCATTTCTTTTGTTTCATCCCAAGTGTATACTTGTCCTTGGAAAGCAGTTTCAAAATTTTCAACAATTTGTTCATAAGAATCTTGATAATTATAATGTACCCACACAATCGGATCCATTGAACAACAAGCTATCGCACCCGCAAAAAGTTCTGGGTATTGCATAATAAAGCGCATCGTTGCGCCACCACCACTTGATGCTCCTGTAACATAAACACGATTTTGATCAACTGTTCCTTCTGCAATTAATTTTTTTATTAACGCTGCTTGTAAAGCGTTATTTTGATCGATCAAAGATTTCTTATCTTCATCAAAAGCTGTCCCGTAGCTATAGTTTGGATTAGAAACTTGAATTTGTAATACCGCTGTATTATATCCTGCCTCTACCCATGCAGTTAAACCTCTATTAGCAACAAGTGTATTTTCTAATTGCCCTGCATATTCTCCACCACCATGATTCCATACTACTAATGGAACATTTTTCATGTTAGTTCCATCACTATTTTTAGGCAAATATAAAGCATACTCACGAGTTAATCCCGCATATGTAAACGTTCCTCTGATTGCATCATCCAAAGTTTTTGTTTTCAATGTAGTCACATTATCTTTATTGAAACTTAACACACCATATTTGTTGCAGGTAACCTGCCAAGGATTTTTACTAAAATCAGGATTGTATCGTCCAGTATAATCAAAGGCTTTTACATTAAGAATAATTGTATTTCCTTTAATTTCTAAACTAATTCCATCATCTAAATAATCATCTGCTAAAGCATTTGTCGCAACGTCGTAGGGTACTGAGCTAACGTTATTAGTAATATCAAAATCTTCAGCCTTTAAATCATTTACTAAATTAATATCATTGACAGTGATTTCAAATGAACTCACTTCTCTTTGTCCATCCCCAACATATGTATTAGCAACAATTGAAGTAACTTTTAATTCCTCGATTGCACTAATATTTGTTGTAATAATGCCTAGGGTCATTACTAATGTCATCATCATTGCAAATAGTTTTTTTATTTTTCTCATTTTACTTCCTCCTATATCAATTATTATAGTTATAAGCGAATACAATGATAATGACTAATTAGGGGAGTTTGTATCTTGATTTAGGACTAAAGTTACTATTTATTCACTAAGTATCATATTACGGTACTATATAAAAAGGATAGGTGCAATACCTACCCATGATATTTTCGCTTATGAGCGGCTGTAATCAAACCCTGAAATAGCGGTTGAGAACGATTTGGTCGACTTGTAAATTCTGGATGAAATTGGCAAGCCACAAAATATGGATGTTCCTTAATTTCCACTATTTCTACCAAATTACGTTCAGGATTAATGCCTGCAATCGTAAGTCCATGTTCAACTAAAGCGTCTTTATACTCATTATTAAATTCATAGCGATGACGATGACGTTCTTGAATCATATCGACCCCATATAATTCTCTAGCATGTGTACCGGCAGCCAGTTCACAATTATAATCACCTAAGCGTTGAGTTCCACCCATATCAGTTAATGATTGATCAGACATTAAATTAATAATAGGATTTTTTGTTAGTTCATCAAATTCTAATGAATTAGCATCTTTCAAGCCGCAAACATTACGGGCGTATTCAATCGTTGCCAGCTGCATCCCTAAACAAATTCCAAAAAATGGTAAGTTATTGATTCGTGCATATTCAATTGCATCTATCATTCCTTCAATTCCGCGGTTACCAAATCCTCCAGGAACTATGATTCCATCTGCTGTTTTTAACTTTTCAGCGACATTATCTTTTGTTATTTCCTCAGAATCAACAAATTCAATATTTACAACACTATTTTCATAATATCCCGCATGTCTTAAAGCTTCATTTACTGACAAATAAGCATCTGGTAATTGAGTATACTTTCCTACCAAAGCAATTGTTATTTCATGATCTAAACCTTTAACCCGTTCAATCAAACTCTCCCACTCACTCATATTTGGTTGTGGGGCCTCAATTCTTAGATGTTCAAGGACAAGATCATCCATATGCTGATCCAATAACATCATTGGCAATTCATATAATACTTCAACATCATAATTTGAAATTACGTTTTTTGTTGGAACATTACAGAATAATGAAATTTTATCTTTAAGCTCTTGTTCAATATACTTCTCACTTCGACATACAATAAAATCTGGCTGAATCCCTAAACCTCTTAGCTCCTTAACACTATGCTGTGTTGGTTTAGTTTTAACCTCATGACTCGCTCCAATATAAGGTAATAGTGTCGTATGAATATAAAGAGTATTATCATAACCTAAATCTAAGCGTACCTGTCTAATTGCTTCTAAAAACGGTAAACTTTCAATATCTCCAGTCGTTCCTCCAATTTCAGTAATTACAATATCTGCATTAGAACTTGATGCTGCAGCATAAATTTTTGCTTTTATTTCATTTGTAATATGCGGTACCACTTGTACCGTAGCTCCTAGATAATCCCCTCGACGTTCTTTAGATATAACATTACTATAAATTCGTCCTGTAGTAATAGATGAATTACGATTTAATTCTTCATCAATGAACCTTTCATAATGCCCCAAATCTAAATCGGTTTCAGCACCATCTGCCGTTACAAAAACCTCACCATGCTGATATGGTGACATCGTTCCTGGATCAACATTGATATAAGGATCTAATTTTTGCATAAACACTTTTAACCCTCGCTGTTTTAAAATTCGACCTAACGATGCAGCAGTTAAACCTTTACCAAGGCCTGATACGACCCCACCTGTTACAAATATATACTTTGCCATTTTCTATTCTCCTTTTTGTTTTATATCAAAATAAAAATGTCTTCCTCTGGAAGACACACTGTTGCCCTTTTACATTCTAGCAAATTTTTATTATCTAGGCAAGAATTTTTTTGCACTAACAAATAAAAAAAAGGAAGCATTGGGGAATACTTCCTTTAATGTATAGGTCGTTCTTGGGGAAGAAGGGGGTGACCTATACTTATATATTATCTTGTCTTGACGACATTTGTAATAATATCGGAGAAATGTGAACACTTTATGAACTTTTAAAAAAAATGTATAAAAAAAGGAACAATTTCTTGTTCCTTTTCTGCATAGGTGATTATATGGGAGAGGGGTCACCTATGCAAAGTATTATTGTCTTTCTTTGACATAACCATAATACTCCATTATTATGTCTCATTTATGGTCAATTGTCAATTGGTTATAAACATTTTTTGAAATAATAACACCATTTGCCCTTTGATATTCCTTCTCTAAATAGTTTTGATAAGTACCCGGAGAAATAATTCCATTTAAATCAATAATATCCATTCCTGCTTTTCCCATAATTGCTTCAGCTAACTTAACACAATTAGACCCTAAAACAAAATATGTTTTATAGCGTCCTCTTTTAAATTTAAAAAAGCTAGCTCCCGTTCGTAAATAAAGACGGCTGGCATAGTCATTACAATCATTCCTATCTTTATATGAACGCGGATACCAAGGGTAGGTATTTTCTTTTAACTTTTCAATTTCTCGTTTTACACTCGCTAACTGTTTAACTGTTAAACGAACCCCATAACTAAAAATCGTTTTATGATCAGTTTCGATGCAAAATGGAATATAACTTTCTCGTGGAGCAATAAACAAAACACCATCCCCAATGGTTTCAAATAATCTAATAGAATCGTAATCATAGTTTCCATAAGATATTACTTGATTATCGATACATATATCGCAATGTCCAATTGTCCCAAATCCATCTGGGCTAACATGAATAAAAATTTCTACATTTGCGTGATTCTGATCGTCTAAAAACTTCTCTGTTGGCTCAACTGCTAACCGTTCATTTATATAATCCATCATCACTTTTGGTACAAGGGCAGAAATAAAGATTGGTACGGGTATTCTGATCCGTCTCTTTAAACTGTCTTTATGCTGCTGGGGAATAGCGGTAAAGATTCCATCAATAATGTAATTTATTCCTAATAATAAGCCATAACCGCCAATGAAGATCATCATTGCATTAGCATCAGCATATCTCCCTAATAACAGTGCCAAGCCATAGATGATCAAAAACAGAGCCCCACACAAAACTGGAAATCGTTTACTCACTTTATCTTTTTTATAGTTTAAATAAGAAATAAATTTTATAATTCCATTTAATGTTATATAGATTGCAAAAATAGCAAATAATAATCTAATTGGAATCGCTGTATAAGACAAAATAAATATTCCTACTCCAATATTTCCAATTATATTAATTAAATCTCCTCTAAAGCGACGTCTTAAAAATACACTTAATTCATGAAGACCATTAATAATCAAAATCCATGCCAATACGTCAAATACACGCATTAAAAAATCTTCTCGCTGAATAATTGCCATTGATGAAATAACAATTAAAATCAACCCTAAAACACAATAATATATTGAATTATAAATATTACGTCGCATTAAATCACACCCCGATACTTTAATATATGCCCATTATAACACAAAGTGTCTAATAAAAAAGAGGCAACACTTGGTGTTGCCTCAAAGATAAACATTATTATTTATCGAATTTATTTTTATAATCCCAAATAGTTCTTAAGATTGCTTCCATATCATGTACCATAGGCATTCTTGGATTTGCTGGAGTACATTGATCTTCATAAGCATTCATAGCCATTCTGTGAATTGCTTCATCCCAATCTTTTTTATCGATTCCTTGAGATTCGATGTTAGATGCTAAATTAACTTTGTGACATAATTCTTCACAAGCGTCAGCAAACATTTGAACACCTTCTGCAGGAGTTTTAGGATTTAATCCGATTAATTGAGCTAATTCCATATATTTAACATCAGCTTTGAAGTTTTCAATTTTTGGCCAGATGTTTAATTTAGTTGGCATACTTCCGTTATATCTGATAACGTGTGGTAATAAGATACCATTAGTACGTCCATGAGGTACGTGGAATTCCCCACCAATTTTATGAGCTAATGAGTGGTTCATACCTAAGAATGCATTAGCGAAAGCCATACCTGCGATTGTTGCAGCATTGTGCATTTTTTCTCTAGATAAAGGAGTTCCTTCTTTAACTGATTCTTCTAAGTAATCAAATACTAATTTAACGGCTTGTTTAGCCCATCCATCAGTAAAGTCAGAAGCTAAGATAGATACGTAAGCTTCAACTGCATGAGTTAATACGTCGATACCTGTATCAGCAGCAATTGCAGCTGGTAAAGACATAACGAATTCAGGGTCAACGATAGCTACTGTTGGAGTTAAAGCATAGTCAGTTAATGGATATTTCTTGTTACAAGATTTATCTGTAATAACTGAGAATGGAGTAACTTCTGAACCTGTTCCTGAAGTTGTAGGAATACAGATTAAGTTAGCTTTTTTACCTAATTCAGGGAATTTGAATGCACGTTTTCTGATATCCATGAATTTTTGTTTGATATCATCGAAACATACTTCTGGATTTTCATATAATAACCACATTACTTTAGCAGCATCCATTGAAGAACCCCCACCTAATGCGATAATTGTATCAGGTTGGAATTTGTTCATTAATTCAAGACCAGCTTGAACTGTATCGAAACTTGGATCTGGTTCTACGTCAAAGAATAATTCTAAATCAACTTGATTTCTTCTTCTTCTAATAACATCTTCGATTTTTTCTACATAACCAAGATTGTACATACCTCTATCTGTAACGATCATGGCTTTTTCCATTTTTTTCATGTCTCTTAAATATTTAATCGAATTTCTTTCGAAATAAATTTTTGGAGGAAGTTTAACCCATTGCATATTGTTATTACGTCTCCCGATTCTCTTAATATTGATTAAGTTAACAGCACTTACGTTGTTTGATACAGAGTTATGTCCGTAAGAACCACAACCTAATGTTAATGATGGAATAAATGCATTATAAACAGAACCAATACCACCGAATGTAGATGGAGCGTTTTCGATAATACGGATTGCTTTACATGCATGTCCGAATTTCTTAGAAATTTCATGATCTTCTGTATGAATTGCAGCAGAGTGACCCAAACCATTGAATTCAACCATTTGAGTTGCTTTTAAGATACCATCATCAGTATTTTTAGCTTTTAATACAGCTAATACTGGAGATAATTTTTCTCTTGTTAATGGTTCATTTGGACCAACTTCTTTACATTCTGCACAGATAATTTGAGTATCTTCTGGTACTTTGAATCCAGCTTGTTCAGCGATCCAAGTAGCAGGTTTACCAACTACGTTTGGATTTAACTTAGCAGCGTTTACGTTATCACTGTATGCTACAGCACCAAACATAAATGTTTCTAATTTTGCTTTTTCTTCTTTATTTACAAAGTAAACTTTGAATCTTTTGATTTCTTTCATGAATGCATCATAGATTTCAGTATCAACGATAGCAGCTTGTTCAGAAGCACAGATCATACCGTTATCGAAAGATTTTGATAATACGATGTCATTTACAGCTCTAGGTAATACACAAGTTTTTTCTACATAAGCAGGAACGTTACCAGCTCCTACACCTAATGCAGGTTTACCACAAGAGTAAGCAGCAGCTACCATTGCGTTACCACCAGTTGCTAAGATTGTAGCAACACCTGGGTGTTTCATTAATGCAGTAGTTGCATACATTGATTTAAGATCTAACCATTGGATACAATCTTCTGGAGCCCCAGCAGCGATTGCAGCATCTCTAATTACTACAGCAGCCATTACTGAACATGCATGAGCACTTGGATGGAATGAGAAGATAATTGGGTTTCTTGTTTTTAAACAAATTAATGATTTGAAAATTACTGTAGAAGTTGGGTTAGTTGTTGGAACGATACCACAAACAACACCTACTGGTTCAGCAATTTCAGTGATTCCTAAAAGTGGATCTTCATTGATGATACCAACAGTTTTTAAGTGACGTAAGTTACTTGTTACATATTCACAAGCAAATAAGTTTTTAACTGCTTTATCTTCAAATACACCACGTCCAGTTTCATTAACTGCAGCTTCAGCTAATGTACCATGAGCATCAAGTCCAGCAACTGAACATTTAGCTACGATGTAATCTACTTGTTCTTGAGTGAATTCTTCAAATTTTGATAAAGCTACTTGAGCTTTTGCAACTAGTTGATCAACATGAGCATCGATTTCTTCATTAGTTGGTTCAACTACTTTGTTAACAGCTTTTTTTTCTGCCATTATTTCTTCCTCCGATTCATTGTGAAATATTTAATTTGTTTCCACCGATAGTGTACCCCAAATTTGCAAAAAACACAAGTAATATTGTGCATTTTTTCACAACAAAAACACTAACTTCACAATGAAAACGCTAACACTTGTATCACTGCTTAATTTACTGGATGAGAAAAAATCTAGGGTCTTTTTACCCTAGATATCTTTATTCGTAATTATTGTTTTAACACCCTCATCAACTAAAAAATCTTTAATATCATCACTATCTACTGTCCAAGTATTTACATCTATACCCCGACGCAAATAATCATTGATTTCCTTTTCATTTAAAAAAGTATATTTAGGATGTGCTCCATTAAAACGATATTCAAATACTTTAGCTTTATTGACTTGATAATTATCTTCATACAAATAGCCAAGATAAATACTATCATCAAGTTCTCTAAGATTAAGCAAACTCTCTAAATGAAACGATGAAAACATTACTCGATCTAATAAGCCCTTTTCTTTGATCATCATATAAGTCATTCTTTCAATATTCGGATACTGAATCTTATCAGTTTTTATTTCAATATTTAAGATTACATCTTTACCAATACAATAATCTAACAATTCCTCTAACAACGGAATTTTTGCCTCGATTCCATCAAAACGATAGTTAAAATTAAATTGGCACAATTGATCATAGGTATAATCTTTTACATACCCTTTACCATTAGAAGTCCGATCAATCTTTTCATCATGAATCAAGACTAGCCTATTATCTTTCGTTAGTTGTACATCTGTTTCAACACCATCAAAATTACCATCAATTGCAGCTTTAAAAGCTAACATTGTATTTTCTGGATATTTAGAACTATATCCCCGATGACCTAATTTAATCATATATTTCTCCTATAAAATGCTTACAAAATATGCCAAATAGCCAATCAGCATAATAATTGCCCCACTCTTTTTTAAATACCCATCGCTACCAATAAAAGTATATAATAGAAACAATGCCCCAATTGCAACGATTCCATCAATAATAAAACCACTTTCAAAAGCAACTGCTTTTGGGGAAATTAAAGCTGTTGTTCCTAAAACAAACAAGATATTAAAAATATTACTTCCGACGATATTACCAATTGCCAGATCACTCTTACCTTTCCAAGCTGCTGTCATTGAAGTCACTAACTCCGGCAACGATGTTCCAAAAGCAATAATCGTCAATCCAATCAAACGTTGACTAACCCCTAATTCTTCAGCAATATATGTAGCTGCATCAATCGTTAGATTACTACCAATTACAATTGCCGCCATTCCTAAAACAATCATGATGATTAGTCGGAGCAGCGTATCTTTTTCATCTAATTCTTCAACTTCATCCAATGGCACTTCTTCACCCTTTTTAACCAAACGATATAAATAGTATAAAAACAGTAAAAATAATCCCCATAAAAGCACTCCATCAAATCGATCAATCGAGCTGCCAAACTTTCCTAACATTAATAAAACTAGAGTTATTACCATTACAAAAGGAATTTCATATCGATATGTATTATTATTAACCTTCAGTTTAGCGATACACCCGGTAATTCCTAGAATCAACAAAACATTCATTATATTACTGCCAATAATATTTCCAACTGCTAAATCAACATTACCGCCTAACGCCGAAGTAATAGAAATAGCAGCTTCCGGAGCGCTTGTACCAAAAGCAACGATCGTCAAACCTATTACAATTGGGGGAATATTTAGCTTTGAAGCCAGCTTAGAAGCTCCCTCAACAAAAATATCAGCTCCTTTAATCAATAAGACAAAACCAGCTATTAAACAAAATAATTGTAAGATCATATCTAACAAGGCACTAACACCTATCTCCTTTCTCAAATCTAAAAACACTATGGTTAAAGTATAGCACAATCATCCCTTCTTTCAAGCGAATGTTGTAGACATCTTTAAGTATACCCGTTTAATAAAGAACTAACTGAAAAACAGCCCTAAGGCTGTCAAATTAATTCAAAATGTTTTAAAGCTTTAACAATGCCATCATTTTCGATTCGATCAGTTTCATAGTTAGCAACAGCCTTCGCCTCATCAACAGCATTTCCCATTGCTACACCAATCTTAACTGTTTCCAACATCTCAATATCATTTCGTCCATCACCAAAAGCAATAGTGTCATCAATATTTCGATTAATTCGTTCTACCAGTTTTTCAATTCCAACTGCTTTTGAGACACCCTTTAAAGTTAAATCAAAAGAATAATCACTTTGATGTCTTTGGACATCAAAATATTTACTCAATGCATTAACCATTGGCGAAATATCTTTTTTGTCATTAACAACAATCATCCCAATGTAAGTTTCTATCGTTTCTGGATCAAAATCATCAATAACTGTCTCCGGTTTCATGCCCCAATTTTTTGCAAACCACTGATGACGTTCATCATTTTGATCACGGACATAGATATAATCACTACTTTCAAAATAATAGTTAAAATCGTATTGTTCTGATAACGCCATCGTTGCTTTAATTGCCTCACTAGGAATTATTGCTTTATATACTGGCTCACCATGATATTCTACATAAGCTCCGTTACAAGTCACATACCCACTAAAAGGATAATTCATAACCCCTTCAGTAATAAAACATTTACACCGTCCTGTAGCTAAGAAAACATCATGTCCATTTTCTTTTAATCTATCTAATGCATTTCTAGTATTTTCAGTAATTGAATAGATATCTAAATTACACTCAATCAGTGTTCCATCGATATCAAAAAATAATAATTTACTCATCTTCATACCTCCGCCACTACATTGTACCATAGTTAGATTGTTTTTTAACTTAAGAAAAGTAAATATTATTGATATAATTCCCTAATCACACCACAAGCAATCATCGGCCCAGAATTTCCCGATGGCTGAGTAGTAAAATCATCAACATTTCCATGAATTATAATACTCCGCCCAACAATTTGCTCTGGTGTAAATTTAGAAATATATACCGCCATCCAAGCTTGTCCGTCCTCAGAAAATAAAGGTGGCAGATCCCCAGTATGATATGGATGTGGACAATTTGTCGTACTATAATGTCCTCCAGCATTACCAAAAGGATTTTCCGGTGTCCCACTACAGCTAGAACCTTCATGAATATGCAAACCATGTATCCCTAAACCACAACCGGTAGCCGGTAACCCTTGAGCCTCAACCACAACGATCGTTCCTTCTTCAAAACTATATGCTAGCATTGTTCCCGTAACTGTTGCTCCTGTAATTAAAGCATAAGCTTTAGGACTAGTATTACATAATACCCTAATAAGATCAAAACTATTCATTATATACCTCCCCTATATTCTTATGCCTAAATATAAAAAAAAGAAAAGGACAAACGCCCTTTTCTATAAATATCTTCTTGCACACACGTAATTACGATTTAAACTAGACACTTTTACAACATCTCCAGTTTGTGGTGAATGAACCATTTGTCCATTTCCAACATAAATTCCAACGTGAGTAATTCTACTTGTACTTGAACCAAAGAAGACTAAATCTCCTGGTTGTAAATCTGCACGATCAACTGCTTTACCACCTTGAGATTGAGCTTGCGCAGTTCTTGAAAGGGAAATTCCATGCTGACGATATACCCAAGATGTAAATCCTGAACAGTCAAATGAATTTGGTCCCGTGGCTCCCCATACGTATGGGCTACCTAGTTTTGTATAAGCAGTTTCTAAAATTTTACTTCCCGGTGTATAAACCTTTACATTTAAAGTTGCAACTGTTTGATTACCAGAACTATCACTTACTGTATAAGTAACAGCTTTATCTCCTGTGCTGCCAGTATCAATATTACCGATTACAACATTACCAGTCACATCACCATCTTTATTATCAATAGCTGAGACTAAATATTGTCTTGGATCAAAAGCATCACCTTTAATTACCTCAACTGCATTTGTTGACAAATTAACTTGTGGTCCACTTATATCTTTTACTGTAAAATTCAAAGTTGTTAAAACTTCATTTTTAGCTTCATCTTGCGTACTAACAGTAATTGTTTGTACTTCATTTTCTTTCTTAGTGTCTACTTCACCAGTAACAGTGTTGGTAACAGCACTTTGATCATCAGTAGCTGTTAAAAAGTTCTCTAATTTAAATTCGCTACCATAATCAATTACAATATCATTTCCTTGTGATAAAGTAACTACTGGAGCAGTCAAATCAGATACTGCAAAAGTAAACGTCTTTTCATTTACATTCCCAGAAGAATCGGTAACTGATAATTTAATATCTTGAATTCCCGCTTTAGTCGTATCTAATTCCTGATTCGATTCAATGAATGGCGAAACATCACCATCAACATTATCTGAAGCAGTTACATAACTGGAAATATCTTGACTTCCATTGATCGGTACTTGTACGACATACCCTGTCTCGACTCCAGCAACCTTAAATTTTGGTGCCTCATCATCAACAACATCTACTTTAATAACTTTAGATGCTGTGTTTGAAAAACTATCTGTTGCCGTGACTGATAAATCATATGTACCTAACTGATTAACATTCACGCTGCTAAGATCATTTGCAGTAACTTCGATTTCCGGACGACTATCTTGATTATCTGTAATATCAATAGCATCTAAATCTACTTTGTCACCATATGAAACCTCGATTCGATTAGAAACAATTTTTGGTGCTTCTTTATCGACCGCGGCATAACCTACTAACATAAATACTGATACCCCTAAGATTGGGATAAACATAGCTTTCCGTTTGATAATATTTTCATTAATAAAATTATTCAATTGTTTAACACGCTGTTCTTTCATTAACTCACTTCCTATCTAAAACGTACCATTGCATAATAACATATCTGAATTAAAAATGCAAATTTTCTTGATTCCATCATACAAATTCTAATTATTAAAGAAGAAGTTTAATATATGAAACCATCTAAAATCCCCATGATTCCTTAATTTTTTCAATTTTTTTGCCCCTAATCAATTAATCAAACTCCTTTTTTTCATATTTTGAAATATTTTAAAGAACGGGATCAAACTGCTATATTATCAAACCTAATTTTCTAAATCATACACAAAGAGGGACAGCGTTAGCTCTCCCCCTATCTTTAATTATTTTTAATTAGATCTTTTTCTTTTTTTACTGAAATAAAACACAATTGATGCCAATGCTAATCCTGACGCAGAATAAAGCACATTTATATTATCTCCCGTTTCAACTTTATTGTCAATAGGTTTATCTTGACCATTTTTGTCAGGATCAGTTGGAGTTACTTCAATTTCCTTTAAATTCTTTTTAGCTTCCAACAGCCTATTCATTGCATCCCTAATTTCTTGTTCTGTAGCATCAGCTTCATTAAAGATCGATAAAGCATACTCGTAAGCCGCCTTAAATTCAGCTTTACCATTTTCTTGGTAATTATTCAAATCAATTGTACCACAAATATTTAATAAAGCTTCTAAATCTGTTTTATCAACTGATACATCTGTTTTTAGTTCTAATTCATCAATTGCATTAGTTAATGCTGTAATTGCTGCATTTACTTCTTCTTGAGTAGCATTTTCATTACCATTGATACTAATTGCATTTACTAATGCTGTTTTTAAAACATCTACTGTTTTATCGGTATATTTTGTAGTATCGATAGATTGTGCTTCAGCAATAACTCTTTCAAGCTCTGTTTTAACCACATCACCAATTTCAACCAGACTATCAATCGCTGTTTTTAAAGCACTCGCAGCGTCATCAATCTCTGTTGATGAAGCATCTGCTTTATCGAGAATCATTTGAGCATTAGTTAATGCTGTTTCAAAATCATTCCATGAAGCAGTTGTATAATATTCCTTTTCATAATTAGCTGCTAAGTTGACTACTTTTCTTAATTCTGCCTTAGAGTCAATTTGACGTACAGTAAATTCCGAAGCACAAGCAAATGATTTTCCGCCATTTCCAGTACCTTCTAACGCTACAAATTTAATATATCGAGCATTCGCTGCATCAAAAGTAATTTTCTTTAACGAAGCATTGGCAGCCAATTCTCCTTCAGAAACCTTTTGATATTCATCTGCCGCATTTTCTTTAATATATAATTCATATTTAGTAATTTGCCCATTGGTATTACCATCTTGTCGTGGTAGATAATCAAATTGATTAATAGTATGAACTTCTTTCATATCAATCTCTACAGTTGCTGGTAAAGCTTGATATGGGGAATAATTACTATGCCAGAAAGTAACCTCATTGTTATCAAATGCATAAGTAATCGGTCCTTCATTACCTGCTTGAGGATTTTCATTATCTGTAGATACAGTAAAGTTACTGCTATCTACCTTTGTATAATCAGTGTCATCACTTTGACTACCAGTAGTTGAAATCTCTAAATTATCAATAATCCCCTTGAATGATGTTGTCTTACTTCCAATTCTTTCTAATGGTAAAGTTAACGTTGCGTATTTACCACCAGTTGCATTTTTAGCTAAAGTATCTACTAATTCACCATTAACATACAATTCGGCCTTATTAGCATATCCCTTTATTTCTAATTTTACCCATTCGTCTTTAGGTAATTCATAATTAAATGAATAATCATAACCGATTCTTGAGAAGCCTACTTTTCCAGTATCTTTTTGTGACATTTTAATTGAACCCTTATCTGATTCAAATAAAACTTGTTCACCAGTTGCGTCTTTATCCATTTTCACCCAGAAAGATACACTGTTATTCGGTCCCATATCTGCTAATGGTGTTTCAATATAACTTTCACCACCACTTAATTCTAGGCCTTTAGAAAATTTTCCTGCTACAGTTGCAACATTCTTTTTATTAACGACATTATACTCGTTTCCTGATTTATCAACGATTTCACTCTTATTAAAATCATAGTTTAATACTGTATCGCTTTTGCTCGTTACAACATCACGCGGATTTGAATTTGGGGCAGTTCCTAATGAATTAACTACTTCATTTAATTCATTATATTTTAAATCTTGACCATCGCCCCATAATTTAGATGACATTGCCGGTAAAGCTTTTTCAAAACGATCATAAATATCATATTCACTTATACCATTCGCCTTTTTATCAACCATATCATTCCAAATTGCATATGCAGAACCTAACATTTGCTCATCTCCGGCCGGAATGATCGTTCCACCCATATTATTAGGCTGCCAGTTATTATAAATATTTTGACTATTTAAATAATCGTTATAATAACCTGCCCCCGGCACCATATATAAAGTTCCATCAACCATATTAATTAAATCAAAACCTTGTTTATACATTTCATTGGGGTTAGCCCAACTTGTATTCCAAATGTTCATTTGCACATTTTCAGAACGAACTGGTGTAGAACCTTTGCGCATTGATAAACTTCCCCACAAACGAACATCGCGTCCTGTATCTTGAATAAATTTTAACATATCATCAGTATATTGACGGAAGTTTTCTGCGTACTTACCATCATATTCATCAGTACCTACATTAACTGTTGTATTTTGATCAAAAACCGGATCATCACCATTCATATATTCATTAAAAATTGATTGAGTAAAAGCTAAACTCTCATCATACATACTATCTAGATCCAAATGATCCCAGTGACGTGCTACAGATTTATCTTTCATCGCTAAGTCTGGACGAACCTTCGTTAAAGCTAGAGAATGAGCTGGCGTATCAAATTCAGGAACAACCGCTACCCCCATATCCCGACATTCTTGGATAAATGTCCGGAACTGATCTTTTGTATAAAAAACATCTTTGCTAGTTAGATCAGCTTGATTTAATCCACCATTACCACCCGCTTTTATATCTGATTCTAGTCTAAACCCAGAATAAGCATCAAAAGCATTATCACCATAATCTTCAACCCAAATATAGTTATCATTTAAATGTACTTGGAAATCATTCATTTTATAATAAGCCATATTTTTTGCAATATCTTTTAATATATCTAATGAATATGGCATTCTTCCAACATCCAGCATGAATCCCCGAACTTCATATTTAGGGTAATCACGAGTTTGCCCATTAGGGATCGTATTACTATTTTGCTTTAAAATTTGTAAAATTGATTGTGTTGCCCAGAAAGCCCCTGTTTTGTCGACTGCTTCAACTTTAACACTATCTCCAACAGTCATTAAATAACCTTCTTCTTTTAACCCGGTATCACTACTTCCTAATGTAAAATAGAAATCATGCGCCCCTGGTGTATTGGCATATACTACTTCAATTTCTTTACCAGTTTGTGCTTGATAATCAGCCTTAAATGTTTTAGCTAAATATGCTAAATCATCTTTATAAGCTGGATTGATCACAATCCGAGAATCATCGCTAATTGTAAAGCTTCCTTCTGTTCCTACCCATTCAGCTAATTCTGGAACTACTTTAGGCTTAGCATTAATGCTGACATCAGGACTATTTTTTCCTGGAATCGTGACATTATATGCACCTGTGATCTTTTCTTGATCACCTTTTTTTACTTTATAATTTACAGATACTATTGTATCCACAATTGGCTGATGAATCGTTAAATCACGATCTAAGATTTGTTCATAATCAGCACCAATAAACTCAATTTCAAATCCCTCGGGAACTTGGGGCAAAGCCATCTTTGTATCTCCTTTAGCTACCGCTGGAATTACTAGATTATTAATTACATCATCAATCGTTACAATCTGTTCGCTATCTACCTGTTGTTTAACTGCATATGCTTCGAATTCATATAATGATACTGTAGGCCAATTAACACTCTTACCATCTCGATCTTCCGCTAGATTTTCAAAATCTGAAACAACAACTCTTAAATAACGAGTATTAATCGTATTGTCAAAATTAATAATATCATCAAATTCTCTAGGTGCTTTAGTAAGTGTTTTTACATCTTCCCAGCTTGTCCCATTTTTTGACGATTGAATTTTGTACTTTGTTGCATTACGGCGTTCCCATTTCAAAGTGACTGAAGCAATATCTTTAGCAGTTCCAAAATCTAAACTAATCCATTTATCATCATCATGATTAGCCGTACTTGCCCAACGTGTTTTCATATTTTCATCAACAACGTTAGCTGGGCCAAAACTAGTTGTTTCAGAACCACTAGCTACAGCCGTTGCCCCAACAGCTAAATTTTCATAAGATTCCTCACCTAAAACTTCAAATTCATATAGCGATACAGAAGCCCAGCCAGCTGCCTCAGTATCATCATAATTATCTACTGTTAATTTAACATAACGTGCACTCACACTATTTTCTAATGTTACTGTTGTAGTTAACGAAGTGATATTGCTATCATCTGGTTTAGTATATACTGGTGTATATTCATTATTATCATTAGAAATACTAATATTAAAACCTTTAATATTTTTTCTTTCCCATTCAATTTTAAATTCACTAAACGCTTTTTCTTCCTTTAAATCAATGGTTAAAACCATCGGTGTTGTTCCCATATTCGTTGACCAGCGTGACTGATCAGGTTTAGCAGCATCGCGATTTACGATTCCATCAATTGCTTTATCTGGCCCCCAATAACTTGTCTCGCTATTGTTTGCCGTTGCTGTCCCATTCAACGCATGATTGACTTTAGTTACAATATCACGAGGTTTTACATCATCAGTTGCAAAAACCATACTTGGCGCCAATGTACTAAATGCCATTGATAGTGTAATTGCTGAAGTCACTAGTTTTTTTACTTTCGTTTTCTCCATACCCGTTTCTCCTCATTTTCCCGTATCATTACTAAATAAAAACAAAAGACCAAAAATCAACAGTAAAAAACTGTATGATTCTTGGTCTTGCCTACTTAAAGTAACAATCCTATTTCTATTTTAGTATACCACTTTATAAGTCCACGTCAACTATTTTTCAGTAAATTTAGTCGCAATAATCGACATTTTTAAGTAAAATAAATTATTTGTTTTACTTACTCATAAAAAAAGATTTGTAGATAAATTCTACAAATCTGCTTTTTCTAATTGTACTAATTCAATTTCCATTGGTGTTAAGTTGCCTAAGAAGTCCACTAATACTTTAGCAGTTTCTTTTTCTAAATCAATTGATTCAACCTTACCACTTTTACCAGCAAATGGTCCAGAGATGACATTAACTTCATCACCTGCAGCATAATCAACCTCAATACTTGATGTACTTAATCCCATTTTCTTTAAAATTGGATCTAACTCACTTTTTTGTAATGGGAAAGGTTTTGCTCCACCACCTGATGATCCAATAAATCCTGTAACCCCAGAAGTATTACGGACAACATACCATGCTTCATCAGTCATGATCATCTCAACTAATACATAACCTGGGAACATGTTTTTAGTCTTATTGATTTTCTTACCATCTTTAATTTCAGTTTCAACATGTTCAGGAATAACAATTTGAAATAGGATATCTTGTAATCCCATTGATTCAACACGTTTTTCCAAGTTTTCTTTTACTTTATTTTCATGACCAGAGTATGTATTAACAACATACCATTGTCTTCCTTCATCATTCATTCCTGTCATTTTAGTTCATCCCCAATGTCTTTAAAATAAATGCAATAATTGCGTCACCGGCAAAGAAATATAACCCCATTACAAAGCAAAATAGTAGTACTATTGCTGAATTTTGAGCTAGTTCTTTTTTTGATAACCAACTGACATTTTTAATTTCTTTTCTAATCCCTTTTAAACTAAACCAATCGCGAAATTTCACACTTAGTCCTCCTATTTCGTTTCCTTATGCAAGGTATGCTTCCCGCATTTTTTACAGTATTTGTTTAATTCCAGTCTTTCTACATTTACACGTTTGTTTTTTGTAATGGTGTAGTTCCGTGACAAACACTCACTACACACTAAAATAACTTTTTGTTTCATATAATCAGCTCATTTCTACGCTATTATAATTTATCATAAATATACAGACTAGTCAAATAGATTTGAATTTTCCATCTTTTTTTGAATCCGATAATTAGCATTATAGATACTTCTAATGTCTTTATTAAGCTTCAAAGCAATATCCTGGTCTTTAAAACCACACTTATGATAAGCAATTACCGTTTGTTCCCAAGCCGAGCAAACATTTAAAATATACGCATCAACCCTCTTTTGTTGTTCTTGATCAATTAATAGTAGATCTGGACTCTTATTATCAGCGATTGCATCTACATATCTGATTCGCTCATCATCACTACAATAATCATCCAAAGAAAATAAAGTTTGCCGTTCCCTAACTACTTTACCTTGGTTTTTGACAATTAAAGAACTAATCGTATTTTGGATCACCATTGAAATAAAACTTCTAACCTGCATGCCACGATCAGGACGATAATTATCCAAAGCCAATAAACAACGAATAATTACTACTTGAAGATAATCTTTATAATCACTCTGATATGATGTCATCGTATAACAATACGCCGGCATCATCATCTTAATTTGCCAGTAGCAATATTCAATCAAAAGTGCCTGTGCAATCGGACACCCCTGACGATATAAATAATACAATTCTTCGATTTCGTAACCATTCATGGTTACCTCCTTCCTACTATAAAGGATTACGAGAATTATATACCTGATATAAAATCACTGCTGTTGCCACAGAAGCATTTAACGAATTAATATGCCCTACCATGGGCAAGACAACATTGATATCACAACTTTTTTTAACTAGTCTTGATATTCCAAAACCTTCTGAACCGATTACTATTACCAAAGGCATATTATAATCAACCTGACGATAATCTTGGGATTTATCTAAATCACAGCCAACAACCCAAAAAGAACGCTTTTTTAAATCCTCTAATGTTCTAGTCAAATTTGTAACTTGAGCAACCTTAACATGATCAATAGCACCTGTTGAAACCTTTGCAACCGTCCCATTTAAACCAACACTACGATTTTTCCCAATGATAACACCATCAACCCCAATAGCATCACAAGTTCTTAAAATTGCTCCTAGATTATGTGGATCTTCTAACCCGTCAAGCATTAATAATAGTGGCTGTTTACCATCAGGAATAGTATTGATGATCTCATCAATACTATAATAGCGATATTCTTCAATTTCCGCCATCACTCCCTGATGACTAACATTTCCAAGTTTCTTGATAAATTCAGACTTATCAACAATCTTGAATGGAATTTTTTTTCTTTTACATTGCTCAATTATGCCATTATCTTTAGCATTGTTTTGGACATACACAGTATATACACTCTTATCTCCCTTTAAAGCTTCTAATATTGTGTTTTTACCATATATATATTGTTTCATATTTTTCACCTAATTTCGTCTCAAATTTATCTCGATTTTATTTATTATTAATATATTGTTTATACCGCTCAAAGATCACTTTAATTCGATCAAAGTTTTCTTCTAAGTATAAAGTCCCAATGACTGCTTCAAATCCTGTTGAATGCATATGATCAAGACTTTCATTTTTACTCCCTTTGGTATTGCGTCCCCGTTTATAAGTTCCAACTTCATCAGCACTAAAAAATTCTTCATCCAGCATATCATGCATAAATGCAGCATGTGAGCTTGCCGATACATATTTTACTGCTTCACGCTGAAGATCGTTCGGTTTAACAAAACCACTTTCTTTAACTAAATAATCACGTACTAGCACCTCAAAAATACTGTCACCCAGATAAGCTAATACACTTGCATTGATTAATTCCGGGCGCATTAAATGATCCCCTTTTCAATTAATTGAGTTCTTAATTTGTCAGCAGTTTCAAAATCCTTATTTTGTTTAGCTTCAAGCCATGCTTGATATATCTCTAGTTCCGCTGCATTTAATTTACGCGGTTCAAAAACAAAGCCAATCACTGCAGTCATTTTTAATAGTGTTTGATATTCAATTGCTATAGCTTTATCATTCTTTTCTTTTTGACGGAAAGCCAGATTCAATTTTTTTACTTGATCAAGAATTTTAGTTAAAGCCAGCGATGTATTTAAATCATCTTCTAAAGCTCCAACCATCCCATCAACTGCCGCTTTATTATAATTTTCATTAGCGATATGATTAACTTGTAAATACAAAGAAACTGATTTGATTACATTATCAACTTTAGCAACTTCTTTTTTCACGCTATTCAAAACTTCTTCCGTTAAATTTAATGGATTACGATAATGACTTGATAACATAAACCATTTAACTACATTACAGCCCAATTCAGCAACCATATCTTTTGCCCAAATAACATTTCCTAGGGATTTAGACATTTTTTGATTATCAATATTGATCATTTGGTTATGCATCCAAGTATGTGCAATCGGATGATGATGACAAGCCATTGATTGAGCAATTTCATTTTCATGATGTGGGAATTTCAAATCCTGTCCCCCACCGTGAATATCAATCTTACCACCTTCAAAAATATCGTTGATCATAACTACACATTCAGTATGCCAGCCAGGACGTCCTTTTGACCATGGACTATCAAAGCGAATACCCTCATCCGTCTTTTTCCATAATGCAAAATCAGTTGATTCTTCTTTTTTATCATTTTCATCGATTCGTTCACTCGCTCCAGCTACTAAATCTTCGATTTTGATCCCTGATAATTGTCCATACTCATCAATTTTAGATACTCTAAAATAAACATCCCCGTCAACCTCATAAGCATAACCACTCTTAACTAAATTATCAATAAATTTTATGATTGCATCCATCGTATTCGTAACTCTAGGTGCATAAGTTGGGAATAATAAATTCAAATTCCGACGAACATCTTCATAAGCAGCAATATATTTATCAGTAAGTTCTTTTTCAGTTATTCCTTCTGCCTTAGCCGCCTTAATGATTTTATCATCAACATCAGTAAAGTTTGATACAAAAGTCACTTTATATCCTAAATACTCAAATGTTCTTCTAAGTACATCAAAGACGATCATCGGGCGAGTATTACCAATGTGAACATAATTATAAACCGTTGGCCCACATACATAAATACTTACTTCACCTTCGCGAAGCGGTTTAAATTCTTCCTTCTTATTTGTAAGGGTGTTAAATATTTTCATCATTACCTCCATAAATAAAAAAGCATATTACTATCAGGACACCATTGTGTTCTTCCACCCGATAATAGATGCTTTAAGATTACTATTAACGCTAGTTCACGTTCTTTCTTTTCAAAAGACTCAGATAAGGGCAGTTCAATTATTTCCATTTAGCCGTTTCCACCATCAGGCTATCTCTATTAACTTCTAATAATCTACTTCGTTTACCTATAATTTAAATATATGTTTATCTTAACAAAATCATTCATGAAATACAACTTATTTACCTGTTGCCATAGAAAAACTCTGCAAATATACTGTCATATCTTTATCGTTATCCTCAAAATCATCTTTAGCAGCACGATATCCATAAATATAAGTATTATCATCACTAAAGTAAACTATCTCTTTGGCTCTAATTCCAGTATCACTATGAACAAATACATATTGATAAACATCAAGACCACTGTCTAAAACCGGTTTGGATACCTCAATCTCCGAAGCACCACTTTGCTCAATTTCACCAGTATATAATTCATCTTTATCTTCAACAACATTATCAGTTTCATCTTTAATTACTTTAAAATACAATGTGTTGTTGTCCTTAGAGAATTCTACTGTATCTGTATCAGTTGCATTTGCAGTAATCTCATAATTACTTGGATAATAAAAACTAACTCCATCATCAGTACTATACTTAGTTCCACTTTTTTCTAAGTTAACATCTTTATCCCGCGCGCCACAAGCTGTCACAAGACACAAGCATAAAGTTGTAACAAGTATTTTCATTATTTTTTTCATTACAACCACTCCTCTACTATCCCATTTTACACAACTCTCCAACCGATTACAACCTTATTTAGCCCACAATTATTTTATAATAAGCCAAAATATCGTAAAGCCGACACAATCCCATCATTGTCGACATTATCTGTTATGTAATCACACACTGCCTTTGTTTCTGCACAGCCATTTTCCATACAAATTCCCGTACCAACAAACTGGAGCATATCTATATCATTATGTCCATCACCAAAAGCCATCGTTTCCTCAACCTTGATTTTATAATGATCCAAGATAGCACTGATTCCTTCTTGCTTCCCACCTTGCTTGGGAATAATATCATAAGCTCCATCATGCCACTGAGTATATTTGCAATGTTGCGTTAAAGCTACCAGTTCTTCTATCTCCTCTTTTGTTACAAAAGGATCGATTTGATAAACATCATTAATCAAGGCTCGTGAAACATCTTTTTTCGGTGGTAATGAGGTATTGATTGCCGTCTGTGCAGCAACAACCAGATCATTAATTAAATTAATATACAAATCATCTCCTTCAACAAAACTACAAGCCAACTGATGTTTAGTTACATGATCAACGATTCTTTCTACATCTTTAGAATTAATGGGATTTTTATAAATAACCCCTTCCTGATTAAAACAATACCCTCCGTTCAATGTTAGATAACCATCAAATGTAAATTGAGCATTTATCCCTAACTCATCTAATTCTAAATAGTGACGTCCACTTGCAATAAATAATTTGATTCCCTTTTCTTGAAGCTGTTTTAAAGCTGCTATTACACCCTCACTAAGCACTGATCTGCTTTTAGAAATCAATGTTCCATCTACATCAAAAAAAATTGCTTTTATCATACCTTCTCCTTTGGAAAGGAAAAGACAGATTGCTCTGTCTTTTATCCTATTAACGAATTAAATACTTTTAAATATTGGTCAGCGCTAGCATCCCAATCTAACTTTGCCTGCATTGCTCTAGTCATGATTCCTTTCCATGCCTCAGGATCTTCATCGTAAACCTTTAAAGCATAGTCAATTGTTTTCATCATTTCATGAGCGTTATAGTTTGCAAAACTAAATCCAGTTCCAGTATCAGCATATTCATCATATGGCTCAACGCTATCTTTTAAACCACCAGTTTCCCTTACGATTGGAATCGTTCCATATCGAAGAGACATCATCTGTGATAACCCACAAGGTTCAAATAACGATGGCATTAAGAACATATCACACCCTGCATAAATACGACAAGATAACCCAAAATCGTATTTTAACTGTAATGAAACAGTATCTTGGTGGTGATATGCGATTCCTTTTAAAGCATCTTCATAAACCTGATCACCGGCACCAAGAATCAAGATTTGAACCTTACGACTGCACATTTCACTAAATTGATTGATAATTAAATCTAATCCTTTTTGTTTAGTTAATCGTGTCACGATCCCAATTAGTGCAACATCTTTATCTTCAGGCAATCCCACTTCTTTTTGTAAAGCTAATTTATTTACAATTTTATCTTTAAACACCGTCTCTAAATCATAATTTTTAACGATTTGAGGATCTGTTGCTGGATTAATTACATCATAATCAACACCATTTAAAATACCATACAAATCATATTTTCGCATTTCTAAGATATTTTGTAAACCTTCTCCATACTCTGGAGTTAAAATTTCACGTGCATAAGTTGGTGAAACAGTTGTAATAATATCACTATAGAAAATAGCTGCTTTCATCATATTTAAACATCCATCATTTCGACAATTACCATTATAGTATAAATAATTATCTAATCCAAATAACTCACTTAACAATTTAGGGTCAGCTTTTCCCTGGAAAGCAATATTATGAATTGTAAAGACGATTTTAATATTATCGTAATGTTCATAATAACAATATCTTTCTTTATACAACATCGCAATCATCGCTGTTTGCCAATCATGCAAATGAAGAACATCCGGCTTAATATCAAGATGAGAAATCAATTCAAGAACTGCAAAATCAAAATATGCAAATCTTTCATAATCATCATCATAGCCATACAAACCAGGTCTTCTAAAATATTGTTCATTATCAATAAAATAGAAACGTACCCCGTCTAATTCATAAGTAAACACACCACAATATACTTTTCGCCATCCTACCCAAATATCAAAACTAGTGACATATTCAATTTCATCAGCCAATTTCATATCTTGATACTTTGGCAGCACTACAATACTTTCAACACCTTTCTTTACCATCTCTTTTGGTAAAGAACCTAGGACATCTGCAAGCCCACCCGATTTGATAAACGGCGTCGCTTCAGATGTTGCAAATAAAACTCGCATTAAACCACATCTCCTTCTTTAATATACAATGGCGTAGTTGCATCACCTTTTAAATTCAATTGCCGTTGTACTTTAGAAGTCTTATCCATAATTACATTTTCTAGATGCGCTCCTGGATTAACCACTGAACCTGAGAATAGAATACAATTTTTTACTACTGCACCGGTCCCAATTACTACATCACGTCCAATTATGCTATTTTCCACCGTCCCATTGATCATTGCTCCATTTGCAACAAATGATCTTGTTACATCTGATTCTGTTAAATATTTTGCTGGAGGTGTATCATTTGTGATTGTGTAAATCGGCCAGTTGCTTTTAAATACTGCTGATGACACATCTAAATCTAAGAACTCTAATGAATATTTATAATAATGTTCTAATGAATCAATGCAGCGTGCATAACCTTTATATTCATAAGCATTAATTTGTTTTTCATCACATAAATAACCCAGTACATCTTTTAAACTAAAGAATGAACTGATTTTTTGCGCCTGCTTCATTACTTTTAATAAAGTTTTTGTATTAATTACATAAGTTTCTAATGAAATACTACGATCTTTACGACTACCCTTATTACGTTCTACAGCCGTTACAACTTTATCTTTGATCGTTAAGCAATCACATCCAATATATGCTTCATTAGCATCATGAACTTTCTTATATACCATTGTAATTTCAGCACCGGTTTTTTCGTGATTTTCAATTACATCTTCATAATCCATTGTTGTTATGATATGTGCTGGAGCAATCACAACATAATCAGCCTTATTAGCTTCTAAAAAAGCGATATTTTCAATTAAATTATTAATATCATGATTATAATTAGGGTTATTGGCGTATTTTTCATTATATAATAATGAAACCCCACCAGCTTTAGAGTTAAAGTTCCAAGAATCACCATTACCTAAGTGTTTAAATAATGATCTTGGTTTTTTTTGAATCAATACTCCGACTGCATCAATTGTTGAATTTGACATATTAGATAATACGAAATCAATCAATGCATAACGTCCTAAAAAACTAACAGACGCTACTGGTCTTCTCTCTGTAAGACCGACAAAATCTACATCTGAGTGTAAATTAACTATACCAATTGCTTTTACCATCTCTATTTCCTCCCCTACTTATTATCACTAACCAAAGCGACTTCTTTAGCTTCTTTGTTGATCTTAGTTTTTGCACGAATAACTACACCTTCATCAACAATTGCTTTATACACTTCAGCGCCTTCTTCAACTAATACCCCTGGCATTAATACTGAATCAATAACTTTAGCCCCTTCACCAACATTAACGTTGTTGAATAAAACTGATCCTTCAACATTACCATTAACTAAACATCCTTGTGTAATCAAAGAATTTTTAACTTTAGCTTGATCCCCGATAATTTGTGGTTTTCCTAAAGTATCTTCAGTATAGATCTTCCAATCTTTCTTGATGTTATATAAATCAAGATCTTTATCTTTTAACAAGTCCATGTTAGCCTGCCATAAGCTTTCAACAGTTCCAACATCTTTCCAATATCCATCAAATTCATAAGCATATAATTTCTTGTTATCATTTAACATGTCAGGAATAATGTTCATTCCAAAATCATGTTTACTATCTTCTTTTTTGGCATCTGCAATTAAATATTTTCTTAATTGCTTATAAGTAAAGATATAAATCCCCATTGATGCTAATGTAGATTTTGGTTTTTCTGGTTTTTCATCGAATTCATAAATAGTTCCATCTTCATAAGTATTCATGATTCCAAAACGGCTTGCTTCTTTTAATGATACATTTAATACAGCGATAGTGGCATCAGCTTTACGTTGTTTATGAGCTGTAAGCATTTTATCATAATCCATTTTATAAATATGGTCCCCAGATAAAATCAAAACATATTCTGGATCATATTGATCGATAAAGCTAATGTTTTGATAAATAGCATCAGCCGTTCCAGCATACCAGGTTGCTCCTACTTCACCACGTTCACGAGCCGGTAAAATTGCAGCTAGTGATTGTTTTCCATCAAGTCCCCATTTAGTTCCGGCACCAACATAAGTACCTAACAATACAGATTCATATTGCGTAAGCACCCCAACAATATCAATCCCCGAATTAGCGCAGTTACTTAAAGGAAAGTCAATAATACGATATTTACCTCCAAAGTGTACTGCTGGTTTAGCTACTTTAGCTGTTAGGGCTTCTAGACGTGTTCCACGTCCACCAGCTAAAATCATTGCGACAATCTCTCTTCCCATTTTTAAATACCTCCTTGTCTAATGTAAGCGCTTTACCTATAATTTAATTCTACCATAAATTAGAAATAAATTCGAGATTAATTATACGAAATATAATTATTGTATCTTGTCATATATTATACTCTCATTTATTTTTTAATAAAATGATATCATAATTTTTATCCCCGCAATTTTCCCTAAATTCAAACAACTATCATTTTTTATAAATAACTGCATATATTATAACGGGGTGATAATTTGGCACGAATTAAATACTCAACCGAAGAAGTCGATTTACTAGCGCGGCTTATTAAATCTGAAGCTTTAGGTGAAGGAGAACAAGGTATGCTATTAGTTGGTAATGTAGTTATCAATCGCGTTGTTGCAAACTGTGATGTTTTTCGAAACACCCGAACCATCACTGAAGTAGTCTACCAAAAGAATGCTTTTTCCGGGGTCGGAACCCCACTCTTTAACGAACCAGTCAACGAACTGCTTCGGCAAATTGCATTACGCTGTATTAACGGCTATCGAAATGAACCGGCAACTAATGCCCTATGGTTTAAAAATCCCGGTACCAATGTCGCTTGCCCAGAAAAATTCTATGGCAATTTATCCGGTCGCTTTAAACAACACTGTTTTTATAACCCAGGCTTAAAATTAAATTGTGATTTATAAAAAATTATACGAGGAGATCGATTATGGATTATTTTAATGACTTAAACCCTTATTTAGTACGGCAGGATCCAGCTCCAGCTGAAACCCCTGATACTACCCCAACGCCAGCTCCGGCCCCTACCCCTAACCAAACCCCAGGAACACCTTCTACACCTTCAGTAACTCCAGCACCAGTTATTGATCAAGCATATGTTGAAAATATTTTACGGATCAACGTTGGGAAATTAGGTACCTTTTACTTTACGTATACCGGCAGCAATGAATGGCGGGACAGAATCTTTAAAGGTATTATTGAACAGGCGGGACGAGATCATTTTATTCTTCACGATCCCAAAACCGGTAAACGCTACTTATTACAATTAGTCTATCTTGAATGGGCTGAATTTGATGAAGCGCTTAATTATCAATATCCATATCAATAAGGACTAAGTCCTTATTGATTCTTATTTATTCTTAATTTTTTCTTATCTATCTTAGCATTATTTAATAAAGCTTAACTTTTACCCATTTCTATTATTTAAAGCATATAATGCCACCATGGAGGTATTTATATGTGCGGAATTATTGGATATACTAATAACGTTTCCAACAATCAAAGCGTTATTGAAAATATGTTACAAAAAATTAGTCATCGCGGACCAGATGATCAAGGATACTATCAAGATAGTAAAATCACATTAGGGATGCGACGTTTAAGTATCATTGATTTAGACAGCGGTAACCAGCCTTTATTTAATGAAGATAAATCATTGATTCTCGTTTTTAATGGTGAAATATACAACTATCAAGTCTTACGAGCAAAACTCATCTCTTTAGGTCATACTTTCACGACTAATAGCGATAGCGAAGTAATCATCCACGGATACGAAGAATACGGTAATGATATTGTTAATCATTTACGAGGAATGTTTGCTTTTGCCATCTACAACATACATACTAAGGCGCTTTTTATAGCGCGTGATATTTTTGGAATTAAACCATTATTTTATACAATTGTTAAAAATGAATTAGTTTTTGCTTCAGAGATCAAAGCATTGTTTGAATATCCGGGAGTTGAAAAAAAATTTAACGAGCAGTGCCTTTCAAGCTATTTAGCTTTTCAATATAATCCTTTAACAGAAACATTTTACCGAGGCATCTTTCAACTCTTACCAGCTCATTATCTTGAATTTACTGATAATCTAAAACTAACCCATTACTTTAAATTCAATTATAATCTTGATGATAATTTAAAAGAAACCGATGCCCTCAATATGCTTGAATCAACGCTGAAAGATTCAATCAGCCACCATCGCCTAGCAGATGTTGAAATGGGTTCTTTTCTATCTGGAGGTATCGATTCTTCTTACTTAGCAGCAAACAGCCAAGTAAAAAAAACTTTTAGTGTCGGCTTTGAAGATCATCGTTGTAACGAACTCCCTTTAGCCCGAGAATTATCTCAATATTTAGATATTGAAAACTATCAAAAAGTAATTACCAAAGATGAATTTTGGCATACTATCCCTACTATTTTAAATATTCTTGATGAACCAGTTGCCGATCCTTCGATCATCCCACTCTATCATTTAACTAAATTGGCTAGTCAACATGTAAAAGTAGTATTATCAGGAGAAGGCGCTGATGAATTATTCGGAGGTTATAATATCTATCAAACCCCCCTGACCCTAGCCCCAACGAAAATAATTCCTTTCTTTCTTCGTAAAGGTCTTAAAAATATTTTAATAAAGACCAATTATGAATTTAAAGGTAAACAATATTTAATCCGAGCTGGACAAAAGATAGAAGAACGATTTATTGGAAATGCATTTATTTTTCAAAACCATGAGCTAAAAAAACTAATTAAACCACAATGGCCTATATACCCACCACAAGTTTTAACAAATGCTTACTACCGTGATGTTGCAAGAAAAGATGATATCACTAAAATGCAGTATATTGATTTAAACTTTTGGCTAAGGGGCGATATTTTGCGTAAAGCTGATCATATTTCCATGGCTAATTCACTTGAAGTGCGAGTACCCTATCTAGATAAAGAAGTATGGGCTATTAGTTCCATTTTACCAACAAATTTGCGGGTCAACAAAAAAGCAACTAAGTATATTTTTCGAAAAATGGCAGCAAAATCCCTTCCTCTTCAAAATAGTGAACGAAAAAAACTTGGTTTCCCTGTTCCCTTAAATGAATGGATCAAAGAAGAACAATATTATCAGCCTATTAAAGAACTCTTCAACAGTAAAAGTGCTCAAAAATATTTTAATTGTGACTATTTAAATTATCTTCTTGATGAACATTATCAAGGAATTCACAATAATGCGCGAAAAATTTGGACCGTCTATATTTTTCTAACTTGGTATAATCGTAATTTTGACTAAGAAGATTTTATCTTCTTTTTCTATGCTTTTTCATCTTATCTCTCTTTCAAGAATGCATAAGTTATATTAGAAAGGAGGGAAATAATGAATTGTCTAAAAAAACAATTATTAATCATTAGTTTTGCACTTATTGTTGCAATTGCTATATTTTTAATATTTGGTAGTTCAATTTATATCAATCAGATTTTCTTTATCATCAATGCATTCCTCGGTATCTTTGGACTCGTCAGTATCTTAATCAGCGAAGCTTTAACCCCGCCAAATAACGCTTATACTTGTTGCGGTAATCTAGCTACGCTCGGCAGTAGTGGCTTAATCCTAATTTCTCTATTAGCAATTATCATTGAAGCCTATGCTTATACAAGTGTTATTAGCCTAATTCTCGCTGGGAGTTTTTTCTTCTTAGTTTTGATGCTAGGCGGTATATGGTGCTATCTCAACCTTCGCAATCACTGTCATCGTAACTATTATTGTTGACAAACAAAAAGGCAGGTAAATTTGAATCATACCTGCTTTTCAATTAAATTATTTTGAAGATATTTACGGACCGTGCTAATAAAATGTAACGAGCCTGTAATAATTAAATGATCATATAGATCAATATTATTTTTAATTGCTTCTTTAAAATCAATTCCTTCTAATTGTAGCCGTTCATCTGCAAATGTTGCTTGAATCAATGGATATTCACTTAATAAAGCTTCCATTTGTTCAATATCTTTATCCCCCAAAGCACTGAAGATAACTAATGCCTTTTTTATTTGTTGATCATGTAATGTCTTAATTAGTGCCTTGATTCCATCGATATTATGTGCCCCATCTAAATAAATCTTTCCAAACTTTTCAAATCGGCCTGGCCAGCTAAATCCATCTAAAGCTCGTTGTACTAAGGAATGATCTAACTCAATCAAATAGTCACATACATTAATCGCCAATGTCGCATTAGCAACCTGATAACTACCACAATTACTTAACTGGTAATCATAACCTAAACAGCTAAAATGATAAGGATATCGATAATCACAATCTATCTCCACACTAACTACTTGACTATTTTTAATTTCAGCTGCAGCTTTAAAAATATCAATCAAATCATTATTTATTTCGCTAGTAAAACAAGTTTGTTCAGGTTTAATGATTCCAGCTTTATGATGAGCTATTTGTGCTAAAGTATCACCTAACATAAACTGATGATCATAACCGATATTAGTTATCACACTGCAAACACTATCAATTACATTAGTTTTATCATTTAATCCCCCGATTCCTGTTTCAATAATTCGATAATCTAGTTCTTCTTCATCAAAATAACGCAACATGATCAAAATATCAATTTCAAACATCGATAATTGTTCGCTTTCAATAATCTCAACAAGACTGTTAATAATCATCAGCAGTCGTTCATCACTTATCATTTCCCCATTAATACAAATACGATCATTATGACAAATAAGATATGGTGATGTAAATGTTCCCACACGATACCCATGTTCAACCATAATATCTTTAATAAAATTAGTTGTTGAACCTTTACCATTAGTTCCAGCTATATGAATAATATTTTTTTGGTAAATGTTAAAGCCATATTTTTTAATTGTCTCTTTAAACTGTTCCAAGGTCCGCTTAGTTCGCTTTGACTCTATATACACTAGCGCACTTTTAATATCATTAAACATTATTTTCTCCTCTGCAAGTAATTTAACTTATTCTAATACAATTTATCTATAATGACAAATAAGGATTCAAAATAAAAGGACTTCTTTTACGAAATCCCTCTTTTATCTTATAATTGAATCTTTTTTTTGAGCCGTTTAACAAACCACACCATTCCTACAACTGCAACAAATATTCCAAGTCCCCAAATAACCAATGTTCCAGCACTAACCGGTGCCCAAATAATCCCAATACCACTATTCATTTTAGTCCCCTCCTTTTTTCACTTTTAATTATAACATATTTAATATATTTTTTTAATGAATCCTATAACGATTAAGAAAACTTAAGAAAAAGGTTGCCTTTATCAGTATAATTACTATAAACCAACCTTTAAATATTATCAATTTGCCAATCAATCATTGGCATTCCATTCCTAATCAAAAATTCATTTGCCTTACTAAAAGGATGTGAACCAAAGAATCCCCGATGTGCTGATAGTGGAGAAGGGTGCGCACTCTCTAAAACCAAATGACGTGAAGTGTCGATATATTGTTTTTTAGCACGGGCATTATTTCCCCATAAAATAAATACTAGCGGCTTTTGGCGTTTATTTAAAGCTTTAACAATATTTAAAGTAAAAGTTTCCCAACCTTTACCAGAATGACTATTAGCCCGCCCTTCTTCAACTGTTAACACATTATTAAGCAACAAGACTCCTTGCTTAGCCCATTTTGTGAGATCTCCATGATTAGGAATCATTGTTCCTAAATCATCTTGTAACTCTTTATAAATATTAACCAAACTTGGGGGAATCCGAACCCCCGGATAAACACTGAATGCCAATCCATTTGCCTGATGAAGTTCATGATAAGGGTCTTGTCCTAAAATAACTACTTTAACATTTTCATAATCACAAAGATTTAAAGCTCTAAAAATATTTTCTTTTGGGGGAAAAATCGTTTTATGTAAATATTCATTTTCAACAAACTGATGTAGCTGCTTATAATAATCTTGTTGAAACTCAATTTCAACAATATCTTTAAATCTCATTAAAAATAAATTTCTCAATCAATTCTGCCACAACACCTTCGTTGTTGTTAGCATTTGTTGTATAATCACATGCAGCTTTAACATCATCTACAGCATTGTTAGCAGCGACTGATAAGCCCGCCACTTTTAACATTGCCATATCATTATAATTATCACCAACAGCAATCGTTTCTTCAATAGCGATGCCTAATTTATTTGCTAAATCAATCAATCCTTGTCCTTTATCCACCCCAAGAGCATTGAATTCCATGTAACGATTTGATGAATAACTAACCGCACAATGTCCATCAGTAATTGGTTTTAACCCCTCTTCTAAACTCATTAAATAAGGAACATCAACATTTTGATACAAAATCTTAGAAATTGGTGTATCCTTTAAAAAATCAACACTATTAACTTCAGGATATACCGCTTCTAACTTTTGATTTTTAATTCTTTGGCGTTCCGATTCACTTAAATTAAACACATATAAATTATCAGGCGTATAAACATGGATACAAACATCAAAATTTAATCCTGCTTCAAAAATTTCTTTCATCTTACTAAACTCTAAACCTTTGAACTCAATAATACGATTATTTTTATTTTCTGTTAAAGCTCCACCATTAAAAGAAATTACATATTCACCCTCAAGGTCATATAATTGTAATTCTTTTAACTCTGGTTGAATTTGCATAAATCCTCGTCCTGTAGCTGGAACAAATTTCACGCCATATTCTTCTCGGGCTCTTTTGATTGCTGCGACATTTTTCGCTCCAACCAAATGCTCATCATTTAATAAGGTTTCATCTAAATCACATGCTATTAGTTTATATCCCATTATTCTGCCTCCAATACAAATTTTTCTATTACTTCTTTTACTGCTCCTTGATCATAATCAACTTCAGTGACATACTGCGCTAATTCCTTAATGTCATCAGTCGCACATGTTACACATACCCCTAACTTAGCCGCTTTAATCATTTCAACATCATTATAATTATCACCAATTGCAATTGTTTCATTAATATCGATGCCTAAATAATTAGCTAGCCAGCGCAACCCAAAACCTTTATCAATTCCAATCGCATTAAATTCTAAATAACGCCCTGAAGAATAACTAGCACAAGCTTTTCCTTCAATCATCTCACTGACTTCCACTTCAATCGACTTTAAATACGGCATATCTCTTTTTTCATACAAAATCTTTGCTATCTTTTCATCTTTCAAGTCATCCATATTGTATTCATCAATAACAACGAACGGTGCCTTTTGATCCGTTTTACGCTGTACCTCATCAGGATCAGCATTATAAATATAACACATGTCAATTGTGAAAATAAGTACACAAACATCAAACTCTCGAGCCTTTTCAAAAAGCATTTTAGTTGTTTCAAACGATATTCCCTCAAAATTTAAGATACGATTATTTTTATTTTCTACAATCAATGCCCCATTAAAACAAATTGAATATTCACCTTCTTGATCATATGCATCGATTTCCTTTAAAATCTCCGGAATCATATTATAAGCCCGCCCTGTAGCTGGAACAAATTTTAATCCTTTTTTACGAGCAGCTTTGATTGCTTCAACATTAAATTCTGGTACGTGATGCTTTACCAATAAAGTCTCATCTAAATCTGACAACATTAATTTATACATAAAATATCCTCCAATACTTTAATAATAGCATAAATTATTAAAACCTCGAATTATTTTCTTATTTGTAAAATAGGTCCATAAAAATCGGCACTCGTTGACGCCAT
Source organism: Erysipelatoclostridium sp. MSK.23.31 (assembly GCF_019125875.1). NCBI lineage: Bacteria > Bacillati > Bacillota > Erysipelotrichia > Erysipelotrichales > Coprobacillaceae > Thomasclavelia > Erysipelatoclostridium sp. MSK.23.31. Next base: position 188,222 of record NZ_JAHOCB010000001.1, read on the forward strand.
TCATACTCATTGTGACCAGCTTCTTCAAAGAACCGTCCTTCGATCCGATTACTTTTCTTAATAAGCTCATTGTATATTGTCTCATTACTCTCATAGTAGATACGGCTCATCTCTTCATCACCATTACCTTCATTACCACCTAGATCAAGATAAAAACATTGCGTAGCACTTAAATCACTCCGATGGATCAAATCAATAAGTTCATCCATATAAAACCAATATGCACTAGATAGCGATGCCGTCTTTTTAAAAATATGGGGATATTTTAATCCTGCATAAGTTGTAATGATTCCACCCATTGAACTACCAACCATCGCACTATCTTCAACAATCGTAGGGAAATGAGTATCAATATAAGGTTTTAACTGCTTAATAATAAAGCGTAAATACTTGTCCCCTTCACCACCAATTTCTAAACTATCATCACCATATTCCATCATTAAAATTTCTTTACCAATTCGCCATGGTCCATACTCATCTTCACGTTTATTTAAACGGTTATTGCAGGGAATCGCCACCATGATAACATCTAAGTTCTGCGCTTGAACATAATCATAAAATCCCCAACTAATTTTCATATATGAAGTCTCATCAAAAAAAGCATTTTGACCATCATTTATGTACAAGACCGGATAACGCTTATTACTAGTTTCATAATCATCAGGTACATAAATTGTGATTTTACGCTTTCTTCGCAATGATCTCATATACATATTCTCTTCTATAAACATAAATTACCTCCAATAAATAATAAAAATAAGCACAAAGTGCTTATTTATTCTACGCCCGGAATGATCGCTACTTGTTCACCTTCACGCGTGAAAACATAATTTTCACGTGCGTAACGAGCTACGTAATCATCATCATTCAATAAACTGATCTCATTTTCTAAAGCTTTTTTTTCTTTTTCTACTGCTTTCTTTTCCTTTTCCAAAACCGCAATTTCATCTTGACGCTGGAAGACAGTTATGGCGCTATTAAATAAAGTCAACATCAAGCCGCAGCCTATAATCATGTAGGCAAATCCTTTGACGGTTTTATAAACTTTTCTTTTAGCCATTTTACCACCCTCTTCATGCGTTTTATTATACCACTTATTTTCCTAAAAATGAATATTATCGGTCTTAAAAGATATTTTAACATACTTACAATTATTTCAATCAAAAAAAACATATAATAGCTATAATAATTAAGATAGAGAACATATCCAATTACCATACTAATAATAAAATATATTCGAACGACCCCATTATTAATAACTAACAGACCAAGATAATAGAGATACCCAAAAATAATACCAATAACAATCTGTAAAATGAGTCGAAAAATGCGTTTGTGGTATTTATAAAACAAACGATTGATGAGACTGTAAATAAAAGTGAAAGTGAAACCAAAAACCAGTGAATAACTAATTCCTTGAATTTGTTTTACTAAGTCCATTATTTAAGCAGTTTATTAAAAACACTGTCTTTTCCTTTTTGATTCTTTTTATTTGAAACATAGGAAATAGCATCAATGTTGCCTTTAATACTAACCTCACATTTTTCTTGGTCTAACCTTGTCAACGATAATTCGGTCCCCGTAATATTTAAAAAACCTAATGATGTTTCAATTAAAAATTCTAGCGAATCAAAACTTTCAATGTTTTTCACACCTGTTAATTCAATATTTTTACGGTCTTTTAAATAAACATTATGATAAGGTGTGTGTTCAAAACGAATACTGTTATTATTATCCATATTATTACCTCCACTAATTAATATGCTGATTAGTGGAATTAAGAACTATTTATATCTGTTCGACATCTTTATGACGATACCATTTTAACGCTCTGGTTTGTATTTCTTTTGTAAAAGCTTCTTTACCCTTTTTATATTTTTTGATATTATCAGGATATTTTTTAGCTAATGAAAGCTTCAATTCACCATACTCCCTAGCAATATCAGGATTATCTTTTAAATAATCATAAAAAGAAATCAGCAATTCAATTTTATCATGACTTCTTTCATCAAATGCATGAACATGGATTGAACCATCGCTTTTATAATAAAAACGTCGACCTGAAATCCCGTCCTCCCCACAACATTCATAGTCTTCTTTTTTAAATAAAGGATCTAACTGATCTAATTTATTTATGTCTTCAACGATGATCAAAATATCAATAATCGGTTTAGCAACTAATCCAGGAACTGCAGTTGAACCAACATGTGTAATTGTAATTAATTCATCTAAAACGATATTGCGAATCACATTTGCTTCCAGCGCATACTTACGAGGCCAATCTTCATTATACGGAACCACTTCAACTTTTACCACAATTTTCACCATCCTTAATCCCATTATAGCATGACTTCTCTAGTTTAAAAATAGTTCTTTTTATCAACATTTTTGATAACTAAAACCGGATTCATCAATCCCCCAGTTTAGTCCGTTTATAGCTAATATACAGTAATAAAGCAGCTCCAGTCCAAGCAACAATTTCTGCATAATAAATTCCTTCCTGCCCCATAAACAGTGGTAAGAAAAGTGCTATTCCTACACGCATCAATAATTCTACAATTCCAGAAAACATTGGAATAACTGTATTTCCCAATCCCTGTAAAGCATTTCGATAAGTATGTAATATATATAAGATCGGTAGGCAGACCGCCATAATAAACAAGTAGTGATAAGCAACCTCAAGAACCGCATTAATTTCATTTTGACTTCCTGATACAAATAAAGTTAAAATATTTCGGCCAAAAACAATCATAATAAGAGCGATTATTAATGAAGTAACAAGTGATATTAATGCTGAAGCATTAACACCTTCTCGAACCCGTTGATATTCAAGAGCTCCATAGTTTTGCGCATTATAAGTAGTTAAAGCATAACCAAAAGAAATAGCAGCTGTTTCAAGTAAACCATATAATTTATTCGTTGCAGTAAAGCCGGCTACAAAAATAACTCCATAACCATTCACCACAAATTGAACGATCATCCCACCAATTGAAATAATTCCGTTTTGCAAGGCTAAAGGAAGCCCTAATTTTACTAATTCAAAAATTAAATGCCGCTGAATTTTAAAGTGTTCAGACTTTAAGCTAAAAATGCTTTGTTTATATAAAACCAGTAAACAAAATAAGCTGGCAAATAGCTGAGCTAATATTGTTGCGATCGCAGCTCCAGCTATTCCCAAATGAAAAACACAGACAAATAACAGATCCAGCCCCACATTTAATGAAGCTGCAATTACCATTGCAAGTAATGGTGTTTTACTATTCCCAAAAGCCCGTAGAACACATGATAGCAAATTATACATCAAAGTAATTGTCACACCACCAGCCATCACTCGTAAATAAGCAATTGCCCCTTGAATAATATCATTAGGTGTTTGTAAGAGTTTGAGAATTGGAATGATTATCAGCTCACCACTAATCGTTAAAAGTAGTGCAATTACAAGACAAGCAATAACAATATTACCAATTGTTTTAGAAATTCCCTCATGGTTATTTGCACCATATAAATTAGCGACTTTAATCGAGAAGCCCTGTGCGAACCCCATAACAACACTAAGGAGCATCCATTGGATCCAGCCTGCAGCCCCCATACTAGCTAAAGCTTTTACCCCTAAAAATTGCCCAACAATAATCGTATCTACGATTGTATAAAACTCTTGTAAAATATTTCCTAACATCAGCGGCATAGAAAACATCAAAATCAATTTTAGGGGATTACCCTGAGTCATATTTTTCATCCATTCCACCTCCAAGCCTAAAACATTATAACTAAAATTACAATTCCTGCAAGTCTTTTTCTAAGCAAGAAAATGGTTTAATAAACGGGCAACTTTCTATAACTTATCACTGTTATCTGCAATTATCTTATGGTTTATCATCTTTAGTTCAAATCCAAAAATAAAAGATATCCGAAGATATCTTAAATTTGTTTCAAGAATGTGCGATATGCTAGATAAGCTTCATATACATCCACTTTACTAACAATTTCCATTGGTGCATGCATATTTAACACTGCTACTCCTGCATCTATTACATTCATATTATAATTTCCAAGGATATAAGCGATTGTTCCCCCACCACCTTGATCAACTTTACCTAATTCTGCTGTTTGGTAATAAATATTATCATCATCTAAGATTTTTCTAATTTCTGCCATATATTCAGGATTAGCATCATTAGAACCACTTTTACCACGAGCTCCAGTATATTTATTAAAAACTATTCCCTTACCTAAATATGCAGCATTTTTCTTATCGTTAACACTTAAATACAATGGATCAACTCCAGCGCTAACATCACTTGATAACATTTTTGAATTAGCCATGGCTTTTCTTGTTTTAACGAAACTATCTGTTCCTTGTTTCAACAATAATTCGCTAACCGTATTTTCAAAGAATAAAGACTGTGCCCCAGTTGCTCCAACACTTCCTATTTCTTCTTTATCTACTAAAATACAGCAGCTTGTATAATCAGGCATTTCTATATCTAAAATAGCCATTAATGATGTATAAGCACAAACACGATCGTCATGCCCATAACCAGCAACCATACTACGATCTATTCCATAGTCACGAGCTTTCCCACTAGGTACGATTTCAATTTCCGCACTTAAAAAATCTTCTTCATCAAAATCATATTTATCTTTTAGAATTTTTAAAACATTTGCCTTTACAGCATCTTTTTCATGATCCTTTAAAGGAATACTTCCAAAAGTAACATCTAGGTCTTCTCCTTCAATTACTTTCGCACCATCTTTTTTCAATTGATCAGCAGATAAATGAACTAACAGGTCACTAATTCCAACGACTGGATCATTTTCATCTTCACCAATATTTACATTTATCACAGTACCATCTTTTTTTACTACAACACCTACCATTGACAGTGGAATAGTTACCCATTGATATTTTTTTACCCCACCATAATAGTGTGTATCAAGCATTGCAAACCCTTCACTTTCATATAAAGGGTTTTGTTTAAGATCCATTCTTGGTGAATCAATATGAGCACCTAAGATTCGCATTCCATCTTCTAGCGGTTTTTTCCCAATAACAAATAAAGCAATATTTTTTTTCATATTAGTAACATATACTTTATCACCCGGTTTTAAAATATCTACCTCATTTAACTCTTTATATCCATGTGCCATTGCCAGTTTAACAGTTTCACTGACACATAACCGTTCTGTTTTACCTTTGGTAATATAATTTTTATAACCTTCATTAAAAGTCATAATATCATTAATTTGTTCATCATTATACTTTTCCCAAGCAAGTTTTCCGTACATATATACATCTCCTTTTCTTATGATACATATAGTATACCAATTTTTTCCAACTTACAATCATAATACTCTAACTGTTTTTTAGATTCATATAAAATCTTTTATTTAGCACTCTTAATATAAGCTGCTACATTTCTTTCAACAACTGTAAAAGGTGCATTTCCACTCTTTAAAATTGCCTCATGAAATTTCTTATCATTGAACTTATCACCCAATTTATTTTGAGCTGTTTCTTTTAAAAGCATAAATTCTTCATAACCAACATAATATGGCTCAAACGCAGCCGGATTAGCTTGCAATTGTTTATATTGAGTTTTTAAACTGTCCTCCTCTAGATTAATACCCTTTTCAGAGATAAAGTCACTAAAATCATCAAGTGACCATCCCTCATAATGAATTCCAATATCACAAAGAATCATTATATCATAACTTGCTAATTCATTTTCCTTAAGCGCTTCTAATACATTTTTATCAATGCCTGTTAGATATTTATATGCATAAAATTGGGCATATACCGCATATCCTTCTGTATAAGCACTTGAATTAGCTAAAGCCTTTTGATATGGGGATTGAATATTTTCATACATATATGCATACTGATACATATGCCCCGGATAACCTTCATGGGCTACTGTTGAAAAAGTATCAAGATCTGATACCTCACCAGTCGATGGATTGACCCGTAATTGTTTTATACCGTTACCATCCAAAGGCGGAATATTAAAATATGCTGCGACGCCAGAAGAAGATGCTATTTCTTCATTAATATCCCTAATATTATAAGATAAACTACTAACATTAGGAAAATCTTCAAATAGTTGAGCACTAATATCATCTAGAATTTCATCATAACTAGTATACTTTGTAGTTGGTATTTCACCACCACTAGTAAGAAATTCTCTAACACTAGCATTTTTAATCACATTCTCCTGAAGCTTGGAAATATGTTTGTCTAAACTGTCTTCCATTAATTCTTTTATTTCCATTACTGATTTATCAGAACCAACGGCATTTTGCAATAACAGTTCATAATATTCTTTTCCATTTTTAAACTTGACTAATCCTTCTTCATTATTGCCGGTTAGACTTACTTCATCCATTAAATCTTTAACAGCTTGATAAGCAGGAATAAAAGAAGAATTAAAAGCTGTTTTTAATTGCTCTTTATATGTATTGCCAACACTCTCTTCTAAATTTAAAGTATCTATATTTTTATTTATATCAGATAAAATTAAACTATTTTCACCACTTTTAATCACATTATCACAATACTCTCTAACCGCATCAACATCTATCATTAGCAAATCACGTTTTGCCTGTTCTTTGGTATAGTCAATAGCTCCTTGTAAATATGGTAAGACATCATTCACTAAACTAATAATATCCTTTACGTCTTGTTCATTTCTAAGCGACCAGTCAGCTAACATAGTAGGAATCTGATAATGTATTCCAGAAATACTCTCAAACAATTGTTGATAATAATCAAATTTATCATCGCTCATTTCACGAGCTAGATTATTTTGAAATTCATAAATATCATAAGTATCCTGCTGTTCTTTAGTTAGTTTTGAACGCTCGAACTTCTTAAACTCCGCCCACGAATCAGCATCTTTCTTCTCCTGATTTCTCATGCTTTCTTCATCTAATCGCACCCCTAGATTTACTGTTAACTTTGAAATATCAACATCAAAATTCTCAGGATGTTCTAAAAAAACATGCGCAGTTGTATAATCACTTTCCATTGTTTCAATAAATTGTCTTTCAATAAATCGATCAAAACTCGCTCGTTCATCTTTGTTGTTAGTATCTGCTGTACAGCCACTCAAAGATATTATCATTACTAATGATAATAATAGTAATGATATTCGTTTTAATATTCGCATAAATTGCCTCCTCATTGTGCCATATATTTATTATAACGTTTCTTTAAATACATAACCATGCATTATATCAAAAATAGTAACGAGAATTTATCTCGTTACTACCTCTAATTAAATTTCTTTTCTTCTTTTCAATAAGATAACACCTGCTATCATTGATAATCCTAAAATCATTAAATCACCAATAATATTTTCATTATCCCCTGTTTTGACCGGCTTATTTACTGAAACTTCTGATTTTGATGAATCTGGTTTTTCAACCACATCAGGATCAATAACTGTTTCTTCTTTAACCGTAATTGTAAAAGCTGCTTCACTTATATTACCTGCTTTATCACTAGCTTCTACTGTTACTGTATATACCCCTGCTTTACTACAATCAAAATCAGTTGTAATATCTGCTTTCGCAATATCAATCACACCATCTTGATCATCCTTAATAAATAAGTCGAGGATTTCACTTACTGTTGCTTTTACACCAACCATAACAGCCGCATCATTACCTTCTATTACCGGAGCAATCAAATCACTACTTACTATTTTAAAATGTTTACTTAATACATCAGCAATACTAGTATTTCTCGTAAAGTCAAAATTTGACCATTTTGCTTTAACTGTTTCAAAATCATCAGTATTAATATTCACATTGGTACTGTCATTTTTAGGCATTGTGTACATTCCCCAGCTGCTATTTGCTCCAGCAACCTTATATGTCCAACTTGTATATGACCAGCCTTGTTCATCAAAAACACTTAAACCATATTCCCAACTATCCATATTTGTAAAGAAAGTGAACTCACCAACAAAAACCGGTACATTATAATTAGTATCTTCATTTACATATTTTATTTTACTATTAATAAAAGCTTTTTGATATTCTAAATTATTAATATCATCCCATCCATAGAAATGATATTGATAAACAACATTTTCCCAGCCATATAATGTTGGAGCTGGTAGGTGCGTTGGTTCCCAAATTGCTTGAATTTGAATGATATGATCTTGATCAATTGCTCTTACTGCCTTATAAATACGATCATACACTTCAAACTGTTCAGTACCTAATGCTCCACCTGGTTCATTTAATAAATCATAACCAGCAACCCACTCATTTCCATTGTAACGAGCTGCAATTGCTTCCCACAATTTAATTGTTTTTTGAATATTTTCTTCTTTTCCAAAAAAATCACCTTGATCAGGATAAGTAATATCACCGGAATGATCTTTACCATTTTGTGAGCCAAATGCACCATGCATATCAATCAATGTATAGATTCCATGTTTAGCTGCTTCTTCTATAAACCAATCTAAACGATCAAATGCAGTCTCTTTAAGCGTTCCGTCTAAATTAGCCATCTCAAAATAAGTGATTGGTAATCTAAGACAATTTACTCCTTCTTCTTTTAAAGTTATAAAATCAGCTTCTGTAAACCAATTATCTTGATAAGTATTAATTAACTCCCAAGCTTTTGCTTCACCAAAACGTTTTGTAAATGTTTCCAGCATTGTTTTTTGATCTGGTGCGCTAGTTGGACATTGCCATTCTTCCATAACGAGCCAGCCACCAACATTAGTTCCTTTTAATTGAATTTTTTCTCCAGCACCATAATTATTACGAATTACTTTTCCATCTGTTTTTAAGAAATTTGAAGCTTCTTGATTAACTTTAATTTCATTTACAGTTATCTCACTAATACCATTTTTTGTTACTGTAATTGCTTTGACCACAGTATCTTGTTTAACATAAAACGGTTCCTTAAACTCCATACTGTCCCTAGAAGGTATTGAGCCATCCACTGTATAATAAATCTTACTATCCTGAGTATCGCTGCTCATTGACACTAACTGCCTTTGACCATAAGTACCACTACCTGGCGTAATCACTGGGGCCTTAGCTTCAGTAATCGGATTAATTATATATGTGTGATTTGTAACCACACCAATATCATTACTATTTTTATATGTTGCTCCAACAGTAAAAGTTGTATTTTCACTAACCCGTAGCGGTTGAGTATAATGATTTGATGCCACTGTTGGAACGCTGCCATCTGTTGTATAATAAATTTCTACTTGATCATTATTTGGAACTCTAAATTCCACCACTACTGAACCATCATAAGTTCCCGCTGGTTTGTCAGCTTGAACAGCTACTGGCGCAATAATATAATCTAATGTTGTTACTGCACTTGTTTTACCATCTCGTTCAGCAATTGCTTTAACTGTCATTGATTTACTAATTGTAAGAGGCTGATCATAGCGTGATGAAGTCAGACTTGGAACACTGCCATCTGTTGTATAATAAATATTCGCATCAATATCACTAATTAATTCAACCGTCTTACTACTAGTAAATTTAGTTTCCGGAATGCTCGCTGTAACTTCGGATGGCACTGTTGGGTATTGATATTTAAATGTCATTACATTTCCAGCACTATCACCTTGATAAGTTACCGCCTTAAGCACGGTAGTTTCACCTATAGAAATTGGCGTTGTATATTTAGAACTTGTTTTTGAAGGAGTCGACCCATCAATCGTATAATAAATAGCAAGATTATCTTCATTACTTAATGTTACTTTAATTGGTTTTGTATACTTTCCTGCTACTTTATCAGCTTTAACATCACTAGGGATATTTGTATCTTTTATATATGCTAATTCCACTACTTCACTATATTTTCCATTATCAAAACTAACTGTTTTGAGTGTTGTTGTTTTAGATAATTCTATTTCACCGCTATATTTAGTACTATCAACATTTGGGGTACTACCATCCATTGTATAATACATTGGTGCATTGTTATCATTTTTTAAAGTTACTGCTAACCTATCTTTAAAAATATAACCATCGCTTATATTGGCTTCCGGTTTAGTCGGTACTAAACTTGGCAATCCCGAATATAAATAATTATCAAAATAAATATCATCTAGATAATATGTTCCTGCGTTCCATTCACCAATTCTAATTCCCGCTATTTTAGTTTTATCGATCTTATTAAAATCAGATACTTTGATACAATATTGGACCCATTTATCCTTTGTTGTACTTGGACTTCGCCATCCAAAATCTGACTCCTTTCCATCAGTATCAATCAATGATACTTGAAGGGTGTTACTTCCTTGGGTATCTTTGATATAGAAAATTAAATATTTTAAATCTGCCGCATTAACAGCATGATTAAAATCAATTTTTATACTTCCTTTACTAGTACTAGCGGCTTCACTCTTAGTTTTTACATATTTTAGACTTTGTTCACCACTATGTTTTTCATTTGTAACAATTGTCCCCGATGCCCCATTAGCTGCACTAAAATTATTTTGGTCTTCAAATGTTTGAACAACTACAGGTGTATAAATCCGATTATCTTGATGATCAATAATATAATCAAATTCATAAACTTCACTAATATTTTGATTATCGACTACAATTGCCTTTAAAGTCATAGACTCATCGATTGTAAGACTATTGCTATATTTAGTACTGCTAATAGTTGGCTGACTTCCATCAACTGTATAATAGATTGATTGTCCTTCTCCAGCCGTAAGGGTAACTTCAAAACTATCATTATATGTACCTGTGTTTTTACTTGCACTTAATTTTAAATCTTTAGCCAAGACATCTGTAAATTGAACATCATCAATTAAATAACTACCTTTATTCCATTCACCGATAACAACACCAGTAATCTTACTTAAATCAATATTTTTAAATTGATCTAAAGATACAGATAATTGACTCCATTTACCCGCCGTTACATTCCCTGTCCAGTTGCCACTAGTAGCATTACCACTGGCATCAATTAAATGGACTTTAGCACTATTCGTTCCATTGTCTTTGATCCAAAAAGTTAAATACTTGTAGTTTGAAACATCGACTGATGTCTCTTTTGTTATTACCAAACTACGTTCACTAATACTAGGATCACCACTATTGGCAAGCTCTAGTTTAGCTACTAATTTTCCCGTTCCTGTTGCAAATCCCTCAATAAAACTAACCGCCGCATTGTTTGATCCGTCAACATTTGAATCATTACCTTCAAAATCCGCAAATACCAATGGTTCTTTATAATTGGACTCATTTAAGGCAAAAATTCCTGTCGGTACGAAACTTAACAGCATTGCTATAATAATTGCAATCGAACCAGCTTTTTTAATTTCTCTAATTACTCTCTTCATAGTTCCCTCTATTTAATAGAATGATTATAATTCATTGGTATAAATAAAGTTTATACTATATCATTATAAATGTAAAGGCTTTCTTTGTGCACTGCTAATATTTAACTGCAATATAAAAGAAGCCTAACTTTAATAAAATTAGACTTCTTATTATGAATCAATGACTATAACTATTTATTTTTATCGTCTATTAATATGTTTTACGTTTTTTTAAAACTAATGTGCTAGCTAAAATACTCATTGCCGCAAAACTTAACCAAACCATTGTATTTGTTGTATCACCTGTTTTTGGTGAATCTACTTTTTCTGAATTTGGTTTATCTGGTGTTACTGCCTCTTTCTTTTCTAATGCCGCAAGAGCCTCATTAATAGCAGCTGCCATCGCATCAACATCTTTTTGTTTCGTGATATCTAAGCCCCGTTTAACAGCTTTAACAGCAGCATCAACTTTTGAAAAATCTGTATACTCATCTTTATTTAAAGCCTCAGCTTTTGCAATTGCTTCGTCAACTTTTGAATAATCTGCATCTTTTAATGTTAGATCGATAATTGCCTGTTCAATAGCGGCTGCATACCCATCAACAATACTTTGTTCTGTAACTCGGATGCTACGATCAATATTATCAATTGCTGTATTAAGCTTTTCTACTGACTCAGTTGTATAAATGCTTAGATCTTCAGGAATCTTAGCAATTGCTTCATCAACTTTTGTAAAATCTGCAGGACGAATCAAATAATCTGTATGTTTTTGTGAATAAAGATCCATTAACTTTATAATTCTATCCATATCATGCTCTTTGCTAGGAGTATCGCACCATACACATTGCATACTTCCAATAATTGGTAATTCATTTGAAGCACCTGTTACATCAGTAAATTTTTTATTGTTAATATTGTTTACAGTACTATTGTAGTTATATCCTCCGGCATCAATATTTCCTAATACCCAATACCATGCATCATTAGTATTTAAGATCTTATGACCTTTATTTACAAGATATTCAGCTTTAGCGACATTGAATCCCCACCAGCCAGCAGTCCAGTATGAAATGATAATATCTTGATCAAATGTTCCAGAACTATCTTTTTTATTATAGTAGATACCATCATTAAAACACATTGGCTTCATTCCTGCATCTTTAATGATTTTTGCTAAATCGTTAGCATAAACAACAAATTCATCATATAAACCAATTTTTTGTAATTCTCCCCATCCTGGATTACTGAACACATCATTGGCATATTCATCAGCACCAAAATTGAAGATTTCAGATACATTTGCATTTGCAAAATAGGTAACATATTTTTTTACTAACTCTTTAGTGAATGCAATAGCTTCATCACTTTCGATATTAACTGTACGTTCTGATTCTTTTCCATTATAACTATAACGTACATTTTTCATCCCTAATTCTTCCATTGCAACTAAAATAGAATCCATATGACCAGGACTATTAATAACTGGAATAATGTGTAATCCTCTTTCTTTAGCATAAGCAACAATCCGATTCATTTCAGTCTCATTTAAAGCATTACCGTTTGGATCTTTATAATAATGATCATTTCCTGCTGTAATTGCTTTTTTCACCGCTTCACTTGCATATGTCTTACCATCAACAGTAATTGACATATCATCTAGGAAAAAACGTAATGCATCATTCCCTAACAAAATTTGAACATCTGTGTAACCATTTAAATAAGCTTTATCAATAATTTGTAAAAGCTGTTCTTCTGAAAAGTATTTTCTCCCGGCATCAATAGAAAACACCCGCTTCATTCCTTCTTCAGCTGCATAAATCTTTGCCATACCAACATTTGCAATCGTCCCAAAAAGCATTGTCAGCACCAGCATAGCTGAAAATAATTTTTTTAATCCTTTCATCTTATCCTCCTCTTCCGTATAGAACAGCGATAATATAATTAATCCTATTAAATAAAATATAAAAGACCAAATTGAAATTTATACGAAAACAACTGCATATAGCTACACGTTATTCGTATTTCTCCAATTTGGTCTTGCCTAATCTAATAGTAACAATCCTATCGCCATATATTATGATAACTTTTCTAATGAGTAAAAGTCAACCAATATAATAAAAATATATCATTTTATAAAAAAGAAACCAATACTGGTTTCTAATTTAAATCTCGCTCAATTCGTTCTTCATTAATTATTTCATATAACATCGTACTATCTTCTTTTAAGACATGTTCGCGAAGTTCTTTAACCTTAACAGTCAGACGACTACGTCCAAATTCAATTTCGATTTCATCACCAACTTTAAGTTTTGTGCTTGGTTTAGCGACTTTACCATTAACTTTTACCCGTGAACTTTCACTAATTTCCTTTGATAAAGTACGACGCTTAATAATTCTCGATACTTTCAAAAATTTATCTAATCTCATCTTATTTACTCATTACTGCTGTGATTGCTGGAACAACTTGTTTTTTTCGAGAAATTACCCCTTTTAATGTCGCTTGATGATCATTTAATTTAATATTAAATGCTTCTTCAACCAAATATGGTTTAGGCCCAGCAACAAAGATTTCACTATTAGCATTAATAATATCTGTTAATAATAATAAAGTAAAATCTAAACGGTTGTCTTCTGCAAATTTGTCCATATAATCAAGCATATCTGCTTTATATGGCATAAATCCTTCAATATCCATTGAATTAACTTGTCCAACACCAACAGTTCCTTGTTCAAATGGGAATTTTTTGAAATCTTGATTAAAGATTTCTTCAACTGTTTTACCAACTAATGAAGTTCCTGCTTTAAACATCTCCATAGCAAATTCTTCAATATCAACCCCAGCGATCTTAGCTAATTTACGAGCAGCCTTAGTGTCTACAGGTGTACATGTTGGTGATTTGAATAATAATGTATCTGAAATAATTGCTCCTAATAAAGCCCCAGCAATAGATTGAGGAATTTCTACATCATTTTCATCAAAAATCTTTGTTACGATCGTTGCCGTTGATCCTAATGGTTCACCCCTAAATAATAACGGTCCGATCGTTTGAATATCGGCAACACGATGATGGTCAACAATTTCTAAAATATCAGCTTCTTCAATTCCAGGAATTGATTGACCACGCTCATTATGATCAACTAAAATAACTTTCTTTCTTAATCCTTTTAATAAAGCAAAACGAGAAATACTTCCAACGCAACGATTATTTAGATCAAGAACTGGATAACTACGATATCTTGTTTCACTCATGACCTCTTTTACATGATCTAATGTATCATCTGTTGAGAATAATTTTAAATCTCCCTTTTGCATGATATATTCTACCGGAATTGCCTGAATAATTTGTTGTGAAGTTAAATATGTATTAAAAGAAGTTGAAATAACACTGATTCCCTTTTCTTTTAATTTATTTAGTACTTCAGCTTCAACACCCAAAGACCCAGTTAAAATAATCAATGAAACCTCAGCATCAATCATTGAATTAACAGCATCATCACGATCACCACCAATAATTACAATATCTCCTGGTCTAACACGTTTACTAGCTTCTTCACCACGCATTGCTGCAATATGAAGATCACCTTCGATTGTTTTTAAATTATGGTTTAAATAAATTACTGATGCCTCTAATGTATCAATTACATTTTCAATTGGTGTATGCGCATCTTTTAATAAACTACTATCCCATTTTTCCATATATCCTTCAACAATATTAGAAGTTGATAATAATCCTAATAATTGTCCATGATCATCTAAGATTGGTGCTGATTTTAAGTTCTGTTGTTTCATTAAAGACCATGCAGTCTTTAATGTTAATTCTTTTGAAAATACAGTTACTTTATCATAGTTTAAATCTTCTACTTTTTGCTTAACAGTTTTTAATAAAGTTGGTATTTCTAAATTAAATCTTTTTAAAACATACTCAGTCTCCCGACTTACCTCACCCAATCTTACTGGTACGGCATTATAACGGTCAATTGCTTTTAATAAATAAGCATATCCAATTGCCGAACAGATTGAATCGGTATCAGGGTTTTTATGACCACTTACATATACTAATTCTTTCATTTTACTCTCCTATTTTTCCATCTTTTTTAAATAGCGATATACTGTAGGTTCAGAAACTGCCAATTTTTCAGCTACTAAAACAATAGCTCCTTTTACTTTAAAAGTACCTTTTTCTTGTAAGTATTTAACAACCTTGATCTTTTCATCAACATTCAAACGTTCTGCTAAGAAATAACTCGGGAAACCCATTTTCTCTAAACATTCTTTAATATAAAGATCAATCATTTCATCTAACGGTGAAGATAAAATTTCAACTGGATTATCCATCTTAAACTCAATATCTTTTTCATCTTTAATACCTAAGATTTTTTTAATCGTCGATGTTAAATATTCTAAATCAGAAATATTTACATTGATACAAAGCATACCTACTGGCATTTCCTTACCAGGCTCTTTAATAAAATAAGTTGCTGAACGCATTAATTTTCCATCTGGTCCAGTTGTCTTGTAATTCATTACATAATCATTATCTAAATACTGTTTTTCTTCTAAATAATGTAATGATAAATTTGATAATTTAGCCCCAACTTCTCTTCCTGAGTTATGGTTATTAGCAATTGCAACGATTTCTTGCTCTTTTGAAGTTAAATCATGTAACGCAATTTCAACGTTATCGCCTAAAGCCTTCCCTAAAAATTCTATCATTGCTGCATATGGTTCCAAATATTTATACATAGTTATCACTCCTTCATGGCAATTATACACGAATTCTAAACAAAATAACAGTATTTTTTATCATGATAATAATTGTTTTAGAAATTTCTAACTTTATTATCACTATAATATCTAAATGTTATTTAGTTTTATCATGATAAAAAGCACTAATATAATACTAGTGCTTTATTCTTCATACAGACTAACTGAATCATCTATAATTGCTACAATAAAATTCTTTTCAATTTGAGAAGTGATCCCCGTTTTATCGACCAAATTAATTACTATTTTTAGTTTATCACCATTCTTAAAGTCATTAGCAGGAATTGAAAAAAGAATATTTCTTTGCTTATCTGTTGTAACTTTAACAGTATGCTTCTGATCATTTAAATAATAAAACCCATCGAATTTTACTAATTTATTATCTTTTTTATATTTTGACAATATACCACTCTCATTCAAATTTACAGTATCATCTGGGTTTAACGTAATGTTTAACGAATCCTGCTGATAGATTATTTCATAAACTTCACCATAATTAAGTTTCAATTCAGGCAATATATAATCTGCAACATTTTTTAATAACTGTGCTTGTTTACTATCTGTTCCAATTGTCACGGCAGCATTTAAAATATTATCAATAGGTAAATCTTCACTTGTCTTAAAATGTCCATCACTTAATGTTAATAGATATGACCGATCATCATAATGCTCATAATCTAAAACAACTACCACACTACTAGTATCCTCATAATTCTTAACAACTAGATCAATTTTGACTTTCATTGTCTGTGTTTTAAAATCAATATCCTCAATTTGAAGCTCAAAAGAGCTTAGTAAAGAACCTTGGGCTTGTAATTGTTCTTGAAGCTGATCAAAAAGAGAATTTTCTAATGATGATAATTGGTTATTGATTATATTGATCTGATTACTTAAACCTGCATTATTATTTCCAATCGTGCTTTTAATTCCTTTAATATCATTTAAAACACTCCACATAACAAGAGCAAGAATTATAAATATTCCCGTCCCAATTACCAAACCCATTTTTAAATATTTCTTGTTTCTTATAATCTCATTATTTTGAGTTAACACCACTTGATTTAAAATACTTTCCAACTTAGCATACTCATCATTTGAATCTTCTTCTAAACCAAGTAATTCATTAAGCGTGATTTCTAGAGCTTTTGCTACATCCATAATCTTATCAATATTGGGGACATTTATATCAGATTCCCATTTTGATAGGGCTTGTCTGGAAATATTTAATCTTGATGCCAGCTGCTCTTGTGATAATCCTTTTTGTTTTCGATACGACTGAATCCGTTTTCCTAAGCTCATAATTATCCCCTCCTACCCTTTAATCTTAACATGACCCTCTTAATATAACTACATACAATAATTTACATTTTGCTATTTATCCGCGCAAAACAAAAAAGATTAGCATTTTTCTAATCTTCTTCATGTGCTTCAAAAAGGAGCCAAACAATGCCACAAATAATTCCCCCGATAGGATAAACAATCCATGAAATATGCCAGGCGTTTGTAGTAAATGAGCAGCCAAGATAAATTGCTGTAACAATCATCATAATGATACCACAATATATTGAGACTTTTTTATTCCTTTTTTCTTGCTTAATAACTTTTAAATCAACTTGGTCATACTTACTTTTTAGTGTTCCAAAATATACAAAAATTCCAACTGCAATAGTAACAAACACCATAAATAAACCATTAGCTAGATTTTCATTATATAAATTCTCTATTAAAATCTGTAAAACAACTGCAAATAAAATCACTCCTACCCCAGTTGCGATACTCAATGAATATGTTTGATTAAATTCACTTCTTTGACTATCCGTATAATAATCTGTTATTTCAGAATGACTATTTTTAAAATGACTATCTTTCATTCCAAAATAAACAAATGTAATTACCCCAATTAAAACAAAAAACAAGAAAATAATTTCGCCAATAAACTCAGATTTTGTATTTTCCGAAAAATAAATTTCAGCAAATAGATATGCGCATACCCCCAGCAAGATTGAAACAACTCCAAATGTATAGGCCTTTGCTATTAGACTATAATGTTTATCATACGCTTGTTTGGCTGTTGGATTATGTTGAGTCAAATCATTTTTCAATAAATCATCAATAGTACATTCAAACAGGTCACTTAAAATAATTAACGATTCCATCTCTGGATAACCATTATCACTTTCCCATTTCGAAACAGCTTGCCTAGAAACATTTAAACGCTCTGCCAATTGTTCTTGTGAATACCCCTTTTGTTTTCTTAAAGCTCTTAAGTTATCACTTAAACTCATCTTTATCACCTCACCCAAATCATAATTATGCAGTTACTTTTTTACTACCAACTTGCCATTGCACTTTAATTATTTTTGTCAACTTTGCGTTGCAATAACGTGATATCAACGTCTTTGCCACATTTCTTGAGTTATCGCGTAATGCACCACATCATGATAAAGGCCTTTTATTTTTAGCTCTTGAATTCCTATTCCTTCTTGCTTCATTCCACATTTTGCCATCACTTTCCCAGAGGCCGGATTTAATCTATAATGAATTGCTTCAACCCGGTTTACTCTTATGTCTTCAAAACAGTGTTTTAAAATTCGTGATAATACCTCACTCATATATCCTTGATTCCAGTAATCGGGATCCAATAAGTACCCAAAACTAGCTTTATCATTAGCTTCATCTAAACGAATATCAATCGCTCCAATACATAAATCATTTTCTTTCAAAGCAATTGCATAAATTCCTGCACGACTTAAATAATATTCTTCAATGCTTATTCTAGCTTCCTCACGAGTAGTCACCCCAATCCATTCAAGATATTTTAGAGTTCGCGGATCTCTTCCATATTTATAAACTGCTTCTTTATCACTTAATTTAAACTTTCTTAATCGTAATCTTGTGGTTTCTAAATTTTCTTTGACCCGTTCTTTATACATTCTTCTAAAATTCCTTTCCTAATAAGTAGGCACGTTTTAAGTTTTTCGAATAATTTACTTCACGTACCGGATAATCTCGGGACATACGGTCAAACACGATCATTTCCTTCGTTTTGGCACGTTCACCAATTCGATCTCCTAACATCACAACTTTCATTGCTGCAACCTGCTGCTGACGAATTTCTTCACTTAGGTCGCCACCCATCGTGACAAGCATCAGTACTTTATCTAACTGTTTCATTTTAGTCTCAGTCCCATAAGCAAAACCATAAGTCCAAACGCGTTGAAACCACCCGACCAGTTTTCCCGGTGCCTCGGTCCAAAAAACAGGATAAATAAACACAACCGCATCATTTGCATTAATTAGTCTTTGATGTGCTTGAACATCCTCAGGCACTTTTAAGGCTTGATCATAAAAGGCTTCTCTTAAGTATTCTTCTTCACTAAATGTTTCATCAAAATTAATTTGATACAAATCAATAAGTTGACAAGTATGCCCTCCGTCTTCCAATCCTCTAATAAACTCATCTTTCATCCTAGCTGTAAAACTTTTATTGCTGGGATGACAATAAATCACCAATACTTTCATCATCTACCTCACATCAATTTATTTAGAAAGTTTCAAAACTTCCATTAATCTGGCTTCACTAATTAATTCAATCTTATGACCTTCACTTTTCATTGTCAAAGCCTTATTTGTTTTAGCACCATACTTCCCATATTTATATCCAGCTGACCCTTTGCTTCCTAAAACCAGGTAATCAACTTTTTTTGTCACACTTTTACTTATAATTCCTTGTTTTAGAACAATAAGTTTTTCTAATTGACTTCGTTCCCCAAAACAAAAATTACCGGTTAAACAAATAACTTTATTCTTGACATCAAATAAATCACCTTGATCAAGCTCTGGTTTAAAGAAATTTTTGATATAATATAACAACTCATCTGTAACTATTGTACTTATTTGTTTATCAATGATAATCTTCTCTAATTTATTTAAAATTCGGTTGAAGGGATAAGTACCTTTAAATTGTTCATTTTCTTTCATCCACTTATTTAACTCCATAATTTCATCATCATTAATAACTTCATCACAACTGATCCCTTCCAAAATAGCCATAAACTCATATAATGAACGTATATTTTTAGCTTTAATACTTTTCATATATTGGAGTTCATTAAGAATATGTAAATATTGATAATGTGTTATATATTCATTTTTCAAAACAGCTTTTAATTCCTTGACAATATTAGCATACTCATAAGGAAGCTGATTCTTAGTTAACCAGTTATTTAAAAAACTAATTTCTTTTTTATTTAAATAGTTATCAAATCCAATTCCGGTTAAAAGACCAATCAGTACCTCTAAATATTTTTTATTATCTTTATTTCCTTTGGTTGGTTCAAAGCATTTAACATACTGATCTAAAGTTTCCAAATTTGGTTCTTTTAATAAATAATAAAATATTTCCATACATGCTTTACTATCCGCTAAAGCATTATGATGATTATCCAAGGTTACATGATAATAACTACTTAAATCATTTAATTTATAACTATTGGATGGAATCTTTAAAGCGCGACTGATTCGATAAGTACATGTATAAAAAATAGGGAAGATAGGCAGATCATAACGTTGCAGACAAGCACTGATAACACTTAAATCAAAAACAGCATTATGGGCAACCACTAAACTATTTGTAAAATATGGTTCTATTTCAGACCACACTTCTTTGAAATTTGGTTGGTCAGCAACCATTTCTGGGGTTATTCCCGTTAATTCTATATTGAAACGGTCAAAATGTGCCTCGGGATCAACAAGAAAATATTTAGTTGTTACAACACCATCACCATCAACATTGATAACACCAATTGAACTAATACTATTATTTTGATAATTAGGTGTTTCTACATCCACAAATGTTATACTTTGTTCCATATTTTGCTCCTCCTATTTACCATTATAACAAGAAAACCATTTTATTTTAAAAAAATTCCTAGGGATTACCTAGGAATTCAATTATTTATTGGCAAGATATTCATCCATTGCTTTAGCAGCTGTTTTACCAGCTCCCATTGCTAGAATTACTGTAGCTGCTCCAGTAACAACGTCACCACCAGCATATACGCCCTCTTTACTTGTTTTCATAGAATCTTCATCAACGATGATTCCACCCCATTTTTGAGTTTCTAATCCTGGTGTGGTTTGACGAATCAACGGATTAGGACTCTGTCCGATTGAAACAATTACAGTTCCGGTTTCAATCACAAAATTCGATCCTTCTTTAACAACTGGTCTTCTTCTTCCTGATTCATCAGGTTCTCCAAGTTCCATTTCAACACATTCCATTGATTTGACCCATCCATCTTCACCATGAATTTCAACTGGGTTAGTTAATAATTTAAAAATAATGCCTTCTTCTTTAGCATGATGTACTTCTTCAGCACGAGCTGGAATTTCTTTATCACTACGGCGATAAACAATATAAACATTTTTTGCACCTAAACGTTTTGCTGTACGAGCACAGTCCATTGAAACGTTACCAGCCCCAATTACACATACAGTATCAGTAATTTTAACTGGTGTTGGATGATTAGGGAATTCATAACCTTTCATTAAGTTGACCCGTGTTAAAAATTCATTTGCTGCATATACACCATTTAAGTTTTCACCAGGAATATTTTGAAAACGTGGTAAGCCTGCCCCACTACCAATGAAAATACCTTGATATCCTTGTTCCTGAAGTTCATCAATTGTAATTGAACGCCCAACTACAACATTAGTTTCAAATTTAACACCTAAAGCAGCAACACTATCTACTTCTTTTTGGACTAAAGCTTTTGGTAAACGGAATTCAGGGATACCATAAGATAATACTCCACCTGTTTTATGAAGTGCTTCAAAAACAGTTACTTCATAACCTTTTTTGGCAAGTTCTCCAGCACAAGTAATTCCGGCTGGTCCAGAACCAATGATTGCAACTTTAATCCCGTTACTCTTAATATCTAATTCAGGGGCTTTTCCATTAGCCATATGATAATCTGCAACAAATCTTTCAAGTCGCCCAATACCAACTGCTTCACCTTTAATCCCACGGACACATTTACCTTCACATTGATTTTCTTGCGGACAAACACGACCACAAATAGCTGGTAAAGCATTTTCGCTAGTGATGATCTTGTATGCTTCTTCCATATTTCCAGCAGCTACTTCTTGAATAAATTCAGGAATTGGTACGCCAACTGGACACCCTTGTTTACATGGCTGATGTTTACAATTTAAACACCGTGTAGCTTCTTCCATTGCCATTTCTTTAGTGTATCCTAAAGCTACTTCTTCAAAATTCTTATTTCTTACATCTGGTTCTTGTTCTGGCATTACTACCTTTGTTAATGACATGTTTGGCATTATTTGACACCTCCCATTAAATTACACATACGATTAGCATTTTCACTAACAGTATGTTCTTCTTCCTTAAACATTCTTTGTCGCAGCATTAATTCATCAAAATCAACTTGAAGTCCATCAAAATCAGGACCATCAACACAAGCAAATTTAATTTTTCCATCAACACTGACACGACAGCATCCACACATCCCTGTTCCATCGATCATAATTGGATTTAAAGATACTGAAGTTTTTATATTTTTAGGTTTAGTAACATTTACAACTGCTTTCATCATTGGCACTGGTCCAATCGCAATTACTTCATCAAAGCTTTCACCTTTTTCAATTAAATCACTTAATACATTAGTAACAAAACCTTTAGTTCCTAATGAACCATCATCAGTTGCAATGTAAACATTTTTACAGAACTTTTTAAATTCATCAGCTAATAGTACATATTGAGCTTCACGTCCCCCAATGATTACATCAACATCAACACCACGGTTTGCTAATTCACGAAGTTGCGGGAATAATGGTGCACTACCAACCCCACCAGCTACACCGATTACATGTTTAGCCTCATGTAATACTGTTGGAACTCCTAATGGCCCAACAAAATCTGTCAATTCATCACCTTCATTTAATTTAGCTAATTCTTTAGTTGAATAACCAACAATCTGATAAATGATTGTAATTGTTTCTTTTTCACGGTCAAAATCAGCGATTGTTAATGGGATTCTTTCACCATCTTCACCAACGCGTAAAATAATAAATTGGCCTGGTTCGCACTTTTTAGCAACATATGGTGCATGAACTTCCATCAGTTCAACGACATCATTTAGTACTTCTTTTTTGACAATCTTGTACATACTATTTCCCCCTACATTATTTTATACTTTCATATTGTATCTTGCTTGAATAAAAAAAACAATGATAATTCGTAGTTTTTTGTAAGATTGTATACATATTTTGATCATCTCTCTTTTCACTACTAATAAACTATACGATTATCTTTAACTTTAATACCAACAACAAAAAAAGCGTTAGTAATAACTAACCCTTATAAATATTTAAATAAATTAATTTGGAGAGGCAATCAACTGCGACGATTGACTACCTTTCCTCCTAGCATTAGGATAGCAAGTAAAGAAAACGAATATGTTAGAATTGAATAAACTGGAATATTTAAAAATCTTAAAACAATACAGGAAATACCTACAATTATGGATAGCAAGGTACTATAGAGGTGATACTTTCTTTGTTCCAATTCAGTTAATTGTTGATCGTTCGATTGTACTGGTGAAAGACTAATAATAATTATTAATGATATTGCGATGGCTATGCAAACCATAACAATCGATACTTTTAAATATTCCCTTAATACCATATAAAGAGTAAAAATTGCAATATACAGACTCATGCATTCAAAATGTGTTGTGCAATAATAGCCTCCCGTAAATCTTCTTAAAATAAAGAATACCGCCTCATATATTATTACCTCTAGTATACAATTAAAGATGATCCCCACAACCAACAATAATAAGATACTAGCTAATGCAGAAATCCACGTCTCTATCCCATATTTATATATTGCCCGATCTCTTACAATGATATTTTTTGTTTCTAACACTTGCGTTATCTTCTCTGCTAAGAATTCAAACAAAATCTTCACCCCTCGCTATTAAAATTATCATAATTTAAATGCCCTGTCCGCACTTTTACAAATTCGGGCTATATTTTGACAAATTCGGTCAAAATATAATTTTTTAGGCCAATTTAAAGTATCCTCAGCAACTATTTTATTGATTGTGTATAATAAGTAAGAGCATTTAAAAGGAGATAATTATGTATAATATTGCACTAGTTGATGATGATCAAAGAATTTTACAAATTGTTCAATATAAAGTAAAAAGTATTTTTAACAGTGTCGGTATTGACCCTACTATTACTTGTTTTAATAATCCTCAAAAACTTCATATGGATACATATTATGATGTGCTGTTCTTAGATATTGATATGCCATCATTAAATGGGATTGAATTAGCTCAAAACTATCTCCAGAACCATGATGATACTACTATTATTTTCATTACTAATAAATATGATCTTGTTTTTAATGCTTTTAGTGTTCATCCCTTTGATTTCGTTAAAAAAGAAAATCTTGAAACAGGATTGATCCAGCCAATCAAACATTTAATTTCTAAATTAAATCGTGATAATCGTGTTATATCATTACAAGATAAAAATGGTTTAACAACTATTAAATGTAAGAAAATTCTTTATTGTGAAAGTTATGGTCATATTTGTTATATTCACACAACTGATAGAGTTATTAAGACAAATAAATATAAACTATCTAATATCGAAAGCATTATTAACTGTGAAGATTTTTATATGATCAACCAGTCTTACTTAGTTCACTGGAAATATGTTATCAATATTGAGAATAAAAGTACAACTCTTGAAGATGGTACCGTGTTGCCTATTAGTAAACGTAGATTCAAAGATTCTCTTGCTTCATATAAGAAATATACTTTTAGAAATATTTAATTAGCGGCTTAATTAAATATTTTTTCTATTTTAGATAATCAATTGTTGATAAAAGTAAGTTATTGTATAATGCAATTATCATGGAGGTAATTATGGCAACAAATAAAATTATGTTTTTTGATATAGATGGCACAATCTTATCAGAAACAACACACACTATCCCTAAAAGTACAGTTGAAGGACTACAAAAAGCAAAAGAACAAGGACATTTGATTTTTATTAATACAGGCAGACCTTTTTCATCAATTGATGAGTGTATCAAGGAATTAGATCCTGATGGTTATGTTTGTGGTTGTGGAACATATATTCGTTATCATGATGAAGTGTTATTTTCAAAAACATTGAGTCAAGAAAGATGTTTTGAAGTTCGAGATTTGATTAGAAAAACTAATGTCGAAGGTGTTCTTGAAGGAAAAAATACCGTTTATTTTGATCAAAATATTCGTCACCCCTTTTTAAAAGGAGTCAAAGAGCGCTATGAAGCTACACCAACTTTTAACTTATCAACTTTTGATGACCCTAACCTGTCATTCGATAAACTAGCTGTCTGGTTTGATGAACATGGAGATATTGAAACTTTTAAGTCTGAGATTACAAAAGATTTTGAATATATTACTAGAGCAGAAGACTTTGGAGAAATTGTTCCTTTAGGATGCTCTAAAGCTACAGGAATTCAATTTTTACTAGATTACTTTGGTCTTGATAAAGATGATGCTTATGTTTTTGGTGATAGTTTTAACGATGAAGCAATGCTTAGATATGTTAAACATGCGATTGTGATGGGAAATGGTGAACCAGAATTATTTAAACTTGCTTATTATGTAACTAAAGATATTGAAGAAGATGGTATTTACCATGCTTTACAACATTTAAATCTTATTTAGCCCTATAATTTTATAGGGTTTTATTATTGCAAACTAAAATTGTAAATAGAGCAAGATTGCGGTATAATAATGCTTGCTTTAAGGAGGATGATTATGGCAGCAATAACTTATGAATTAAAACACGTTTGTAAACAATCGGGTGCTCGCTATGGAATTTTACATACCCCTCACGGTGATGTCGAAACTCCAATGTTTATGCCCGTTGGTACGCTAGCTACCGTAAAAGGAATTTCCCCAGAAATGTTAAAAGAAATGCACTCACAAGTGGTGTTGGCTAATACTTATCACCTATGGTTACGTCCCGGTGAAGATGTTGTCGAAAAAGCTGGGGGACTACATAAATTTATGAATTATAACGGACCAATGCTAACTGATAGTGGTGGTTTCCAAGTTTTTTCTCTAGGTAAAACACGAAAAATCGAAGAAGAAGGCGTAAAATTTAAAAGTATTATTGATGGAAGTTCATTGTTTTTATCACCAGAAAAAGCAATTGAAATTCAAAATAAACTAGGTGCTGATATGATTATGTCATTTGATGAATGTGCCCCATATCCATGTACCTACGAATATATGAAAAATAGCATGGAACGAACTTTACGATGGGCAAAACGTGGAAAAGAAGCACACAAAAACACGGAAAAACAGGCTTTATTTGGAATTGTTCAAGGTGGTGAATTCCCTGATTTGAGAGAACAGTGTGCTAAAGAATTAGTCGCGATGGATTTCCCCGGTTATTCGATCGGAGGGACTAGTGTTGGAGAACCTAAAGATGTAATGTATAAAATGGTTGATGATACTATCAAATGGTTGCCTGAAGATAAACCCCGTTATTTAATGGGAGTTGGCAATCCAATTGATCTAATCGAATGTGCCATTCGTGGAATCGATATGTATGATTGTGTGTTACCTACTCGCGTAGCTCGCCACGGTGCAATAATGACAAGCAGGGGACGTTTAAATATTAATAATGAGAAATTTAAATATGATTTTACACCTCTAGACCCTGAATGCGACTGTTATGCTTGTAAAAACTATACTAGAGCATACATTCGTCATTTACATAAATGTGATGAAATCTTTGGTAAAACATTACTATCGATTCATAATGTTAACTTTTTACTGAAGTTAGCAAGTGATATTCGTGAAGCAATTAAAGAAGATCGCTTACTTGACTTTAAAGAAGAATTTTTAGATAAGTACGGTCATGACGTATATAAGAGGGCTTTTTAAGATGAAAATAAGTGAATTTGATTTTAATCTTCCTGAAGAACTAATTGCCCAAACCCCATTAGATAAACGCGATACTTCACGTTTAATGGTCTTAAATCGTAATCAGCAGACAATTGAACATAAACATTTTTATGATATTATAGATTATTTAAAACCTGGTGATATCCTAGTTAGAAATAATACTAAAGTAATACCCGCTCGTTTATTTGGAATTAAAGAAGAAACTAACGGTCATGTGGAAGTCCTACTATTAAAAGATCAAGGCAACGATATGTGGGAATGTTTAGTTGGAAATGCTCGAATCGTTAAAATTGATACTATAATTACTTTTGGTGATGGCCTTTTAAAAGCTCAATGTGTCGAGATTAAAGAAGAAGGAATTCGAGTATTCAAGATGATCTATGAAGGAATTTTCTATGAAATCCTAGATCAATTGGGAACGATGCCACTTCCACCTTATATTAAAGAAAAACTAGATGATCAAAATCGTTATCAAACTGTTTATGCTAAAATTGAAGGAAGTGCTGCTGCTCCAACCGCAGGACTTCATTTTACTGATGAAATTATTGAAAAAATTAAAGCTAAAGGAATTGAAATCCTTGATGTAACTTTACATGTTGGGTTAGGAACTTTTAGACCGGTAAAAGTTGATGATGTTCTAGAACATCATATGCACAGTGAATATTATATGATTGAACCTGATGTTGCTGACAAATTAAATCAAGCTAAACAAAACGGTCAACGAATTATCGCAGTTGGTACAACTTCAACAAGAACACTTGAAGCTAATATGAAAAAATATGGAAAATTTACATCTGTTCATGAAAATACTGATATCTTTATTTATCCAGGTTATAAATATGAAGCAATCGACTGTTTGATTACCAACTTTCATTTGCCTAAGTCAACTTTATTAATGTTGATCAGTGCTTTTGCAAGTAAAGAATTTATTTTTAAAGCTTATCAGGAAGCAATCGATGAAAAATATCGTTTCTTTAGTTTTGGTGATAGTATGTTTATAATGTAAATCTTAAAGAGATTTACATTTTTTTCTTTTATTATGATAGAATTAAAAGTAGAGGAAGTGAGAACATGTTTTCATATCATAAAGAAGATTTTATTATCCGTCAAATTCAAAGTGCTGCCAGAGCTTTAGCTAAATTATTTTTTAATAGCGAAACTGTAAGTTATACTATTAAAGATGAGTCTAATTATACTCAAAGCGATTTAATTTATTTAAAAATCAAAGAACTAATGGAGCAACATAAATATTTAGAAGCCCAAACATTATTACTTGAGCATCTCGACTCAGATGATCTACAATATTTAAAATTAATTCTTTATTTCTATGATCAATTAGATCAAATGAATGACGAACAACTAGCTAAATATTATTTAGAGCGCCAAATAATCACTAACAATTTTATAGATGCTACCAGTAAATACAATTGTTTAATTTAATTAAAGGAGTATATGATGAAAATTATCTTTCATGTTGATGAATTAACAAAATGGCAACTTTGTTTAGGCAATGTTACTAATATGAGCAATTATTATCAAGTCCAAAATATCGATTATCAAATCGAAGTTCTTGCAAACAGTGAGGCAGTTATCGCCTATCAGCTCGATTATGATCATGAAATAGCAAAAATGTTTACCGCATTATCAAAAAAACACGTAACTTTTATAGCATGTAACAATGCTTTAGCAGCTAATCACCTCACTGCTGCTGATATTTATCAATTTATTACGATCGTTCCAGCTGGTGTTGTTGAATTAGCACAAAAACAAACTGAAGGTTTTGCATATATTAAACCATAAAATTTATTTATACGTTCAAGAATAAACTATGCTATAATCAATTTATGAAAATAAATTATGACTTAAAATTTAAAGAAGAATTAACAAAAATAAAAAATACGCGACCACGTCTCTTACTACATGTTTGTTGTGGTCCTTGTAGCGGCAATGTAATTAGAGAACTATCTGATATCTTTGAAATTACAATTTATTATTCAAATTCTAATATTTATCCAAATGCTGAATATCATCGTCGTTATCAAGAATTACTCAGCTTTATTAAACAGTTTAATCAAGATTATCATCAAAATATCACAGTTATTGAACAACCTTATTTACCAAAAGAATATTTAAATAAGCTTAGTAGATACAAAGATGAACCAGAAGGAGGGAAACGTTGTTATCTTTGTTATCAAAAAAGGATGAATGATGCCTTTCAATATAGCTGTGAACACAATTTTGATTATTGGACAACTGTATTGAGTGTTTCACCTCATAAAAATAGTCAATGGATCAATGAAATTGGAGCAAGTTTTGCTCAAAATAAAACAAAATTCTTATTTAGTGATTTTAAGAAAAATAATGGTTATTTAAAATCGGTAAGATTTGCTGACAGCTATCATCTTTATCGTCAAAGTTATTGTGGCTGCGTATATTCTTATCAAGATATGTTAAAACGAAAAAAGGATGTTGAAGATGATGGAACCAATTTATAGATGCGGCTATCAAATTCCCTCTTTAATCAAATTAGTATTTAAGTTAATTTGTTTTATTACTATTCCTTTTTTAATTACCATGATGGTTAAGAATTTAATTGTGACTAACGGAATAGCAGTAGATCACTCATTTAGTTTTATTATTTATCCAATTTCCTTATTAATTACTCTAGGCTTTGTTTATAGTTATCGTAATTCTAGTATCTATTTATTTTATAATAATTTTATGTTATACAAAGAAAAACTAAATCTTCATGACCGGATGAAATTATTTTTTATGAAAGATGATCTTAATGAATTAGAGAATTACTTATCTAAACGTAATTATGCTAATCTTGAAGAACTAAATATTATAGTTAGAAAAGTTTCTTTTATGCGAACTAATGATATCGGAATAGAAATAAAGTTTAAACTAATTTTTAACGATCAAAAAAATTTCATTATTACTGTCACTGAAGATACAAGAGAAGCTTATATACAATTTTTAGAGCCTTTTATTAAATATCATGTTAAAATCAATGATCCTAGTAATCTAATTGACGGTTTAAAACAGCCACTTAGATTAACTGAATATTTTATCCGTAATAAAAGCATGGAAGATTAAACTCCATGCTTTTTCAATATTGTTTTAAATCTTTAGTTGCCGGTCCACTTACAAGTTTTCCATGACAATCAAAGATAGAACCATGACATGGACAATTCCATGTATTATCAATCTCATTATACTGCACCACACATTTTAAATGCGGACAATATGGCGAGAAATAAAATATTCGTTCCTGAGCATCTTTATAAACTGCTAATAATCGTCCTTGATGTCGAATAACTTTACCCTGCTGCTTCTTTAACTTTAATTTTTTACTAGAAACTAAACGATTTTTTATCATCCCATGATAATTATTTTTAACTAGTTTCAGCATATCCGCCCCAGATTTTAAATAATTGCCATAACTAGGCTGATATAGAGAGGCATATTTACTTTCATCATTAATAATTAAGTCATAAATTAATTTACTAGCAACATGACTTAACGTCATCCCCCACTTATTATAAGCATAGGCCACATATTCTTGTTCATTCATTTTACCAATATAAGGTATTTTTCTTAACGGCTTTCCATCTTGGGCATACCAGTAAACTTGATTAAGATCATCAATTCGTTTTATCATTAAAATATGCTGTTCATCTAAATATCGTTTAGAATAATTAGTCGATAAATCTAAAATACTATTACCATTACTCTGTCCTTCTTGAAAAATGACATGTTCTTTTTCTTGAATAATTCTAAAAAAATAACCATGTTGTAAATTAGGGGGATAGCGAGTCATCCAAACTACCTGTCTTGCCTGAACTTTAAACCCATTAACTTCCAAACATACCAATCCATCTTGATGCATGCTGCCTGTTACTAATGAATGTTCATAAATGTCAATATGCTTACATTGCGCTAGTAATCCTTTTAGGTATTTTAATGGATGAAAAATAGCCTGCTGTTTAAGTCCCATAGAAATCTGACAATTCTTCAATCGATTTTCTAAAACCTCAAATCCCCAAGATTTAAATAATCTGATTTGACAGTCAAGTTTCTTTGCATTTGTTGTATCACTTGCTCCTACATAAGCAATATTTTCTTTAAAATCACACTCGATTTGTTCCATTTCAATTATTTTTTTAATATCCTGATAAGCTTCATAATTTGATTCTAAATACTGTTTTGCTTTACTCCGGCCATAGACCTGATAAATATCAGCATAAACAGCACCATGCAAATAAGTAACCTTAGCTGTAGTATGCCCAGTTGTTTTACTACCAAGTGTGTCACTTTCAAATAATGCTACTTTTAAATTACTGTTATTAAGACGATAAGCTAAACTTACACCACTAATCCCACCGCCAACAATAACAACATCATAGTTACAATTTTTGTTTATCTGCGGGTATTTAGGCAGCGTAATCGTATGCTGCCAATATGATTCATTTTCCATTTTATCACCAGATTAAGTATGCCCTTTTAATTAGTCAATAAACTACACTTTTTTTAATTAATCATAAAATAATTTTTATTAACTAAAAAAGCTGATTTAAGATTATTCCTTAAACCAGCCCAATTAACTTTATCTATTTAATATGGTCGTAAATTTTTCATTGAAAAATCTAGAATTGGAGCAGCATAAGTAATCGCACCTGAAGATACGAAATCAACCCCAATCTCTGCAATCTCCATTAAGCGCTCTTTAGTAACATTTCCAGAACATTCACTCTGAGCTTTATCACCAATCATTGCCACTGCTTCCTTCATAGTCGCATTATCCATATTATCCAGCATAATGATATCTGCTTTAGCCTCAAGTGCTTCTTGAAGTTGTTCTAAAGTTTCAACTTCAACTTCAATTTTACGAACAAATGGGGCATAGTCACGAGCCATTGCAACTGCTTTAGCAATGCTTCCAGCTGCTCCAATATGATTATCTTTAATTAATACTCCATCTGATAAATTATAACGATGATTAGTTCCACCACCTATTTTAACCGCATATTTTTCGAAAATTCGATTGTTTGGTGTAGTTTTACGTGTATCTAATAATTTTGTCTTAGATCCTTTTAAGATTGCTACTGATTCACTTGTATAAGTAGCGATCCCACTCATTCGTTGTAAATAATTTAAAGCAACACGCTCTCCAGATAATAAAACTCTAATATCACCAATTACTTCACCGATATAATCACCATTTTTGATTACATCACCATCTTTATATTTTGTTGTAAACTTACAATTTTCATCTAATAATTTAAAAGTCCGTTCGAATACCTCTAAACCACAAACGATCCCATCCTGTTTACAAATCAAATCAACATGTCCTAATTTAGCTTCTGGCATTACTGCATTTGTTGTAACATCATCACTCGTGATATCTTCCTTCAACGCACTTAAGATGTAATCATCAATGTTTACCTTAAGATTTACACCATTTATCATAGAATTCACCATCTTTTCTTTTTATTTCATTCATAATTATTTCTTTATTTTCTTTTTTTAGCTTTTCTTTATCATAGCCATCTAAATCTACTACTTTTTCGTAAAGGCTAATCTTGTCAATACCATCAGCAATAACTTTGGCTGCTCGTTTAGCAAAAACTAAACTCTCTAATAAAGAATTACTTGCAAGACGATTAGCGCCATGAACCCCATTACAAGCAGTCTCTCCAACTGCAAAAAGATTATTCATTGAAGTTTGTCCGTAAGTATCACTCTTGATTCCTCCCATTAAATAATGTTGAGCCGGAACAACAGGAACTGGATCCGTAAACATATCATAACCCTCAGCAAGACATTGATCATATATGTGAGGAAATCTCCTTTTGATTTGCTTTGGATCCATATGTGTAACAGATAAATAAACATGGGGTACATTATATTTATCCATCTCTTTTTTGATCGCATTACTTACAACATCACGAGGCAATAATTCATCAACAAAACGCTCCATATCAGGATTTAATAAATGGGCCCCCTCACCACGAACCGATTCACTAATCAAAAAACTTCTACCCGGTTTAGTTGTATATAAAGTAGTTGGATGAATTTGTATATAATTAATATTCTCCAGTTCAATATTATTTCTTAAGGCAATTGCAAAACTGTCACCGGTGATATGTCTAAAATTAGATGAGTGGGTAAATAATCCACCAATCCCACCAGTTGCAAGAATAATAACTTTAGCATTAATTTGAATAATTTCACCATTATTTTCCATAACGATTCCTGTTGCAATATTATCATGATTAATAATATCCAGCATTGTAGCATCTTCTACCATTGTGATATTATTCCGCATTTCAACTTGTTTAATTAATTTAGAAGTGATTTCTTTACCAGTAACATCCTGATGATGTAAAATCCGATATTCCGAGTGAGCACCTTCACGTGTATAAGCTAAATTTCCTTCAGTATCGCGATCAAATTCAACACCATAATCCATCAAATCTTTCATAATTTGAGGTGCCTGCTGAATCATGATTTTAACTGATTCAGGATTGTTTTCGTTACGACCGGCTTTTAAAGTATCTTGATAAAACGCATCAAAATCATCAGCACTCTTTAAAGTACAGATTCCTCCTTGAGCTAGATAAGAATCACTATTTTCAACTTTATCTTTAGTAATCATTAAAACTTTTAAATCAGCAGGTAAACATAACCCTGCAAATAACCCTGCAGCTCCTGTTCCAACAATGATTACGTCATAATTATTATTCATTATTTACACCTTCTTATTTTGCTAATTCATGCATTCTTTCCAATGGTTTCTTAGCTTTTTCCATAAACTCTTCATCAAGCTCTACTTGATTAGTATTATTCTTTAGACAATCACGTACTTTTTCAAGCGTGTTTTTCTTCATATTTGGACATACTAATTTATCAGTTGCTGGATAGAATTTCTTTCCAGGATTACGTTTTTCCATTTCATGAATCACGCCTATTTCAGTGACAACAATGAACTCATCATGTTCCCGATCATTTGTTGCATAATCAATAATTCCCGAAGTGCTGCCAGCATAATCTGCCAACTCTACACATTCTGGTTTACATTCAGGATGAATCAATACAGGTGCCCCCGGATGTTTTTCTTTAGCTGTTAAAATATCTTCTGGTGTAATCCGATAATGCGTTGGGCAATATCCATTACAGAATAAGAAATTCTTGCTTGGTACTAATTCAGCAATATGTTTTCCTAGATTTTGATCTGGAATAAATAAAATATTTTTATTTGGTAGAGCTTCAACGATTCTCTTAGCATTTGATGATGTTACACAAACATCTGACATTGTTTTAATTTCAGCAGTTGAGTTAATATAGCATACAACACATAGATCTTCATACTCTTTACGAAGACGGGCAATAAAATATTCATCAACCATATGAGCCATTGGACAATCAGCATCCTTATCAGGCATTAAAACTGTCTTATTTGGGCTTAATAATTTAGCACTTTCACCCATAAATTCAACTCCAGCAAAAACAATTACATCTTGTGGACAATCAACAGCAATTTTTGATAAATAGTAAGAATCACCTAAATAATCTGCAATATCCTGGATTGCACCATCAACATAATAATGTGCCAAAATGACAGCATTTTTTTCTTTTTTTAACTTTTGAATTTCTTCAATAATATCATTCATTTAACTATTCCCCATTTACTTAATTTCAAAGTTCTCGTACATTAGATAAAATATCCCACAAATCATACTCATTGTCAAGTGAAATAGTTAACAAGACAAGATATATTAAGTTAAGATATTTCTACTTTTCCATTATACCGTATTTCTTTACATAATTAAAAGATTCTAGTAACAAAACTAGAATCTCATGATGCTCTTTAAACAAAAAAAATCAATTTTTTTCCACTAAACTTAAAGCGCCCGTCCTTGAATCCATCACTAGTCCATGAATCTCAATATTTTTAGGCAACAGAGGATGTCGTCTTAACAAACTAACACTTTCTTTAACAGATATCTCAACATCATCAAAACCGCCCAGCCATTTATTAAAATCAATTCCACAATATCCAAGATCCCTAATAACCGTTTCACTGATTCCACGCTTTTCCATCTTCTTTAACATTGCCTCTATATCGATACTTCCTACTCCACAATCAGTATGTCCGATAATCATGATTTCCTCAACATTCAATTCATAAATAGCAATCAATAAACTTCGTACCGCACTACCGAAAGGGTGAACAATAACTCCACCAGCATTTTTTATGATTTTTGCATCTCCGTTTTTTATTCCTAGAGCCGCTGGTAATAATTCAATCAAACGGGTATCCATACAAGTAACAATCGCTAATTTGCGATCAGGATATTTACTCGTCGTATAAGGCTTATATCCTTTATTAGTCACAAATGCCCGATTGTAAGCTAAAATCTCGTCTATCATATTTTCCTCCTAAAAAATCCTTGGTTATAACCAAGGATTATTGCATTGATAACAATGATGCTGCAACTGTTTCCAAATTAAGTTTTGCTGTTTTGATTTCATCAAACTGAATCTGATCACATGTTTCAAAATCAACTTTTTTAGTTAACTTTTTAAAGCTTGCAAGTTCGTTTTTAATATTTGATTTCATTGCTTTATCAATTTGTTTACCATTTTTAGATAAAGCTGCTTCAACCGTAAGAATCAAATTTTCAACTTCATTTTTAAAAACTAAACGCTCTTTAGTAACAGCATCTTGCTGTTCATACTGTTTAGCTTCATGAATAGCTCTTTCGATATCATCATCAGACATATTCGAAGTATTTTCAATAGTAATACTTTGCATATTTCCACTCGCTAAATCTTTAGCTGATACATTAACGATTCCGTTAGCATCAATATCAAAAGTAACTTCAATTTGGGGTACCCCACGCATTGCCCGTTTAATTTTCTTTAGTTTAAATTTTCCTAAACTTTTATTATCTTTGGCTAATGGACGTTCCCCTTGAAGAACATTAATTTCTACCTGAGTTTGGAAGTTAGCAGAAGTTGTAAAAATTTGGCTATGACTCGTTGGAACTGTAGTATTACGCTCAATCAATGGCGTTGCCACACCACCCATCGTTTCAATTGATAAAGTCAATGGTGTAACATCAAGTAATAGAACATCAAAATTTCCAGTAGCTGCTATATCACCAGACAACTTACCACCCTGAATACTAGCTCCTTGGGCTACACATTCATCTGGATTTAATGATTTACTTGCTTCCTTGCCAGTAATTTCTTTAATCTTATCTTGAACAGCCGGAATTCTTGAAGAACCTCCAACTAAAATAATTTTATTTAATTCTTGTGGTGTTAAACGTGCATCGTTTAAAGCATTTTGCATTGGAATAACAACCCGATCAACTAAGCCTTTTGTCAATTCATTAAATTTAGCTCGACTAATTTCAACCTCTAAATTTTTTGGTCCACTACTAGTATTAGTAATGAAAGGAAGATTCACAATAGTCGTAATCATTGTAGATAATTCTATTTTAGCTTTTTCACCAGCTTCGTTAATTCTTTGCATTGCTACTTGATCATGACTTAAATCAATGCCTTCAATTCTTCTAAATTCATCAACAATATACTTAGCTATAATTTCATTGAAATCATCACCACCTAAATGATTATCTCCAGATGTTGATAAAACTTCAATTACTCCATTTCCAATTTCGATAATAGAAACATCAAATGTTCCACCGCCTAAATCAAATACCATGATTTTTTGTCCATAGCTATTTTCTAAGCCATAAGCTAAGGCTGCTGCTGTTGGCTCATTAATAATCCGTTTAACATTTAAACCAGCAATTCGCCCCGCATCTTTAGTTGCTTGACGTTGGGCATCATTAAAATAAGCAGGAACTGTAATGACTGCCTCTGTTACTGGTTCATGTAAATAAGCCTCAGCATCAATTTTTAACTTTTGTAAAATCATTGCTGAAATCTCTTGAGGGCTATAGTCTTTACCATTAATATTTTTACGATATGCAGTTCCCATTTCACGTTTAATTGATGCTACTGTATTTAACGGATTAGTAACAGCTTGACGTTTAGCATTTTCACCAACTAACCGTTTTCCATCATTAGTGAAAGCAACAACACTAGGGGTTGTTTTATTTCCCTCTGCATTCGGGATAATAATCCCTTTACCATCTTCCATGTAAGCCATACAACTATTTGTTGTACCTAAGTCAATTCCAATTACTTTACTCATTAATCATATCTCCTTCTAGCACATCCGGCCACCACAACAACAATTCATCATACAATTAAGTAACATAATACTATAACAGCACTGCATTGTACTGCCAAAAGGCGAACCATAAGTCTGCTGCCCTGTCTGGTACTGTCTTTGACCACCTTTTAACTGCTGTAAAAATAATAGATATTGCAAGTTTCCAGGTTCCATTTGGGCAGCCGTCTGCGCATATTCAACTGCTGTAATGTTATTACCAATTCCATTCATTGCTACAGCACTATAATAAAACCACATTGCATTACGAGTCTTAATTTGTTCCAAAATATTAAGTGCTTCTTGAAATCTTCGAGCATTAATAAATCCAGCAGCCTCATTAAAAGCAGCTTGATCATTACCATTATACTGATAGCTAGATTGTGATTGTCCATTATACCCCGCACCTTGGGTATTGCCATAAGTTCGATTTGTAAAACCACGCTTACGATCATCCATGATTGTTTTATAAGCTGTCTGCACCTCTTTAAACTTTTCGGTATACGCAGCTTGATTAGGATTATTAATATTCGCATCCGGATGATATTTTTTACTCAACGTACGATATGCTTTTTTTACTTCATCATCAGTTGCATCAGATGATATTCCTAATATTTGATACGGGTTCATTATTTCCTACCTTCCAATCGTTTTTGTCTAACTAATTCATACTTATTCCATACCCCACCATACAAGATATTTCTTATAATTGCGGCATTTTCAATAATTGGCAATCTTTCAAAAGCCATGGTTGCTTCAGATATCATTAATTCTAAAATATCTTTGCATTTATCCTCAAACTGATCCGTTTGATATAATTCTTTAAACGGATTATATGTTCTCTTTTTTAAATCTTGTTCAATATCTTCATAAGCATCAATAAAATAAATAAACTTCCCTAAATAAAATCCAAATTCATATAATTCATCATGCCATTCATCATCTTTATAAGCACATATTTCACCCATTACTTCACCAAAATATTTAGAAATCTCATCAAGATTTGTAATTCCTTGACTTTCATAGTCATTAATACAATGTAAACAAGTTTCGATATGTGCCAACTTATCTGGATATTCTTCCTTAATTTCTTGATATGCTTTTCTTAACAACCTTTTATATGCCTGTTTACTAATCTTACGCTCATCTAACCAATCATCTTCACATTTAAAATATGTTAAAACAATCGTCATTTTAGCGGCATAATCAACACATTCATTGTAACGAGTCGTATGCTTACTTAAAGGGTGCATAACACATCGTGATTCCCCTATCTTAGTTTCCGGTTCATACAAGCCACTCAATAAGATACTAATAAAATTCAAATCAAAATTCAAAGAGATTTGAGCCCGGCTACCATACTTTTCCTTAAGAGTTTTGCATAATCCGCAGTAATATGACTGATAAACATCAAATTCTTTAAATTTTAATTCTGGTTTATTGATAACAACGTAGCCAAACATCTTTATGTTCTCTTTTCAAACTTGTTTTGACAATTGGGACAAGTTACTACAACAGTTCCATGTCCTTTTGGCACTCTAACCATCTGCTTACATTTAGGACAGCTAAAATATTTGTTACTTGGATCTTGTTTACTCATCAATTTTAGTTTTAACCACCGACTAAGTGGACTAAAGAAATTTAAATATTTGTCATTTTCTCGATTACGTGCATAAATATTTTTACTAAACATTCTAAATATTACAAATAGCCATGTTCCATAAGCAATAAAAGTTAAAACAATACTGCCAATAAACATATTTACGATAAAACAAATGACACAGACAATCATTAAAAAACTATTTAATTGATCAATGCCATACCTTCCTTGCATAAAGCGATAGAACTTTTCTTTCATATTTGCTCCCTAATTTTATTTTATACGACCTAAGTATATTTATTTATTATTAACTATTAATGAACTTTTGATTAATACTATATAAAATAGTACTATTATAGCATAAAAAACCATATCAGGATATCCTAACATGGCTAATAATACTATATTATTTTTAACTTATTCCCTGGCTCATCAACAATTTAAATATTTTTTATTTTCTAAATAATCAGTAATAGGTTAAAGGAATAAAATAATTTATTGCCCCACCGATTGAACTGTACGTGCAGGTCTAGTATACGGCTCTACATTTATATCAAATTACAAACTCTTAAGATAGTAATTTAGGCGATGTACCAATCCAGGTCTTTCCCTTTCTTAATACCTAATATTTTCGGTAATATAATAAAGTTTATGACATTCATCCTACTATACCGCCCTAATTCTATATTAGCACATTTAAAGATGTCTTCATTACTAAATTTGCACTCTATAAACGTTTTAGTCCTCCAGTATCTCTACCTACTATGACTTCATCTAACTTCTTACGATAAACCTTTTTCTACCGAGGATACTATCATTGATTTTAAAGTTTACTAGACTTCCTCGTCCATAAAGCCTCTCGAAGTAGAGCATGAATCCTAATTCTTTCACAATGTCTTGATTTACTGTCTTAGTCTTACATATACCATTTGGACTTTGGTTTGTAGCGCAACCTTATCCACCATTTAGCCTCATTAAGTTCCTGTTCACATGTTCAAAAGAATCGCTACATCACATTACTTCCTTCACCCATGTCATTACTGTCAACAGGTTGTGGTTTTCTACGCTTGACGGTAACTACCTGTGGTTGGTTTATCTCTAACTGAATTCATGCCAGCCATGCCCGGCACACGCTAAAAAGAGATATTAAATAATTAATATCTCTTTTTAATCGAACATATTATTAATCCAGCTATTTTATAACATAATTTACTAAACAAAGGTTCAAAATCTCGTCTCTATAATAAAAAAGCCATGCTAACAACCCTCAGTAATAATAAAAATCACTTTTTATTATATACGCTTTATCCCATTTAATGTATATGTACGACGATTCTATCTTTATAGAAATTGATTATATTGAATCTTATTTATATAAATTTTTGCTTTGGCTATGCCATTAATAAATATTACTATTTAGTACATTTACCCTCTCCCAAAAGTTTGTACTATTATTTACTTGGTTTTTTTGGTCTATAATAATCACAAGGTGAACAATTATAACCATTAAGTTTTACTTTTTCTATTCTTTTTTTAATAACTTTTTTAATCATATTTTTCATCTACATATCCTCCTCACTTCTAAAATATAACATAAATCGAGATAATGTTTTTTTACACCTCCTCATATGTTAAAAATACCTCCTTAAGTGTTTATTTTAATATTAAATATTACTTGATCATCATGATAATCGATAAACAAATCACCATGATATTTATTAACAATATTTTTAATTATTTTTAATCCATACCCATGCCCTTCACCTTTATCCGTACTAAAATTAGGCTTAATCGGGCAAGTGTTCTTAATTCTAATGATTAATAAATTATTAGTATATCTAATCATCACTGATACTAACTTATTGTGTTTTAATGCTTCGTTACATGCATTGTCAATTAAATTAAATTTTAATGATGTTAAATCTTTTTCATTAAATACCAAACCCGCAACACTTATATCAAAATCAAAAATTATCTCAGGATATTCTTGTTGTTTAGCATATAAACAAGCATCAATATAAATATTACCACTTTCAATATATGCTACTTGACCAATTCCCTTAAATACTTCATCAATATATTGAGTATATTGATTCTTTTTATCTAGACTTTCTAATACAAGTTGATGATTCTTTAGGTCATGCTTTAATTTTCTTAAATTATCACTTTCCTGATTATAAAAATCAAGATACTTACTTATATATT
This sequence comes from Erysipelatoclostridium sp. MSK.23.31, assembly GCF_019125875.1. Lineage (NCBI taxonomy): Bacteria > Bacillati > Bacillota > Erysipelotrichia > Erysipelotrichales > Coprobacillaceae > Thomasclavelia > Erysipelatoclostridium sp. MSK.23.31. Next base: position 229,365 of record NZ_JAHOCB010000001.1, read on the forward strand.
TATTAGATATATCCTCCATTATCAATTCTTCATTTCTGATTGTTGTTTCAACATACATAGACAATATTTTTAAAAACATTATCCACAAAAATAATAGAATCAACACTAATACTGTAATTAAATTAACCAATCTTACCACACCAATATTATATATAATTACCATCGCATAATAAACTAATATATCGAGCATGATAAATAATTTTACTTGACGATTTATTACTTTCTGAGTGGGAATAATCTTTAATTTATCCAAAACAACAATAAAAATAACTGTTAATATATTTATTAAAAAGACCATGATAAGCCTTTGAATACTAAATGATAATGTAACCTCACGGTTAAATCCAATAATAATATTAATAACATGGATTAGAGAATTAACAGTAAATATATAAAATAACTGGAATAAAGAAACATAGAATATTACATTTGTTTTTTTAAATAAAATACAAATATAGCAAAAATCTATGACTATGATAATAGAATTCACAATCATGTATTCCCAAAAATTATTACTAGTAGCCCCTGCTACAAGATAATTTACAATTGCATATAGCGGTGCCATTATAACTACTCTTTTAAATTTAACCTTTTCCTCTAATAGATAACTCGCAGTAAATGTAAGTGCGATAACATAAATTAAACAATAAAAATATTCACTAATAACTTCTATCATCTAAATGTCTCATAAAAACTTTTTCTCACTAACTTTCTTTTTCTTACACTTACTTCAAATTTACTGTTGATTCCATCTAGATACACATATCTATCTTCAAAATTAATAATTCGATGTTTATTTATTATTATATCCTGGCTTATTTCTATAAAATATTCATTCAAAACCTCTTTTACTTTCTTCAAAGAACTATTATTAATATTAATTTTTTTATCATGATAGACTATTGAAACAATATGATTACCTAAATACTGACAGTAAATTATATCGTCAATCCTAATATTTATATCTATTCCATTTACCTTAAACGTAACATAATAATCACATTTGATTATCTCAATCACTTCTTTAACTTTCTCTACTAATTCTTCTTCAAGATTTCCTTTTGATACATATCCATATACATTAGGTCCAAAAGCTTCCTTGATCCGAGTATCATAATTAGTCACAAATACAATTCTGTAATTACGATGTTGTTTTGAAAAAATAATTCCATCTATATCGGGCATATCAATATCAAGTAATATAAAATCTAGATCATTATCTATTTTACTCGCAGAATTATACGAATAGACTCTAATGTCATCAAAATTTGTGATTAAAATATCTTTAATTTTATCTAAATATACTTGTTCATCATCGATTATCCCAATAGAGATCATTTTAATTCCTCCCCTCTTATCACTCTCATCAATACTATTACAAAATAATTAACCATATTGATTTGATAAACTATACCTGTATTAAATAATACTATTATCAATATATAGAATAAATTAAAAATAATTATTTTTTTATATCTATATTTAAATAATAAATATAATGATATTCCTATTCCTATAAAATAAAATATTTCAACATATGCTACTATCCTACTCATAAAAATACAAAAAATAAAGTTTAACATCGTCAGTAAATAACAATTTCTAAAAGTATCGGCATGATAACCATCTAGATATTTTCGCCCGGCTACAAAACAGGCACAAATAATCAAGATACTCAGTGCATCCATAAATAATAGACCAATTATATAGACTGATATGATCGTTATAACCTGTGTCAAAATAAGTTCGAGCAAAAAGCGCAGATCTTCAACATTTTCTTTATCGACTAGCCCTCTATTATATAAGAGCCAGGCCATTTTGCGACAATAATTTTCCATAAAACTCTCCCCTTTGTAGAATATTTTAACACATTCTACAAAAAACTGTAACGACCTAAGTCATTACAGCTCCTCACCGTTTGTTTTTATAACATTTTGATACCAATAGAATGATTTCTTTGGTTTACGTGCAAGGGTTCCGTTACCCTCATCATCCTTATCAACATAGATAAAACCATAACGTTTTCTCATCTCACCGGTACTTGCTGCCACTAAGTCAATACATCCCCAAGGGGTATATCCCATTAAATCAACTTCATCAATCTCAACTGCATCTTTAAATGCTTTGATATGTTCTTTAATATAATCAATACGGTAAGCATCATTAATTGAACCATCGACTTCAACTGTATCTACTGCTCCCATTCCATTTTCTACAATAAACAAGGGTAATTGATAACGATCATATAACTCATTTAAAGCTGTTCTTAATCCTAATGGATCAATTTGCCAACCCCAATCTGTCATCTTTAAATACGGATTACGTCCACCTTTAACAACATTTCCTTCAATTTCTTCAGCATCATTACCCTCAACAGCTGAAAAATAATAACTAAAACCAATATAATCAACTTTACCTTTCGCTAAAAGTTCTTCATCTCCAGGCTCCATTTTTATTTCAACACCATGTTTATGCAATAATGAAGTACATGTATTTGTATAACGTCCTCGAACATGAACATCACCATAATAGAAAGTATTTAGCATCTTATTTCTCATCATAATCTGATCTTCCGGGTTACAAGTTGCTGCATATGTTGTTGGATAAATTAACATACAGCCAATCTTAAAATTTGGATTAATTTCATGCCCTGCAATCACTGCTTTAGCGCTTGCTACAAACATATGATGACTAGCTTGGAGAATTGTTTGATAATGATCTTCATCATCACGATAAACGATTCCCGCTTGATGCCAAGGACGAGCCACCTCTAAACAGCCATTAATTTCATTAAAAGTCATCCAGTATTTAACCTTATCCTTATATCTAGAAAATACGGTCTTACAATAATGCTCAAAGAAATCAACTAATTTACGACTTCTCCATGAACCATATTCATTAACTAAAGTCAATGGTGTTTCATAATGTGATAGGGTTACAACTGGCTCAATTCCATATTTCAATAACTCATCAAATACTTTATCATAAAAAGCCAAACCTTCTTCATTAGGTTGTTCTTCATCACCACGTGGGAAAATTCTTGACCATGAAATCGACATTCTAAAACATTTGAAACCCATTTGGGCAAATAGTTTAATATCTTCTTGATAATGATGATAAAAATCTGTAGCTACATGTGATGGATAATATGTATTTTCATGAATATACTCATGAATTTCACGAGGTACTCCATGTTTAGCACCCTTTTCAACATCATTAATACTTAATCCACGACCACCTTCATTATAGCCACCCTCATATTGATTCGCAGCTGTAGCGCCACCCCATAAAAAATTTTCTTTTAATTTCATTTTAGTACCTCCAAATTACCATGATTTTATCATCATTTATTTGACAATATTTATTTTTTCATAATTTAAAAAGAAAATCGCTAATATTATTGATTAGCGATTTATAACACTTATAATCCTTTTACTATTATTCACTAATAATACCCGATTTTAATTTTTTCGCAATTGTAAACCACATAGTAATATAACAGGCACCACCACCAATAAAATTACTAATTGCTTCTGCAATAAAAACTCCATCAATGCCAATATAGATTGGCAAGATCACTGTTAGCGGGGCAACAATAATTACTTTTCTAAAAATTGAAAAGAAAACAGCTTGTTTTGACTTTCCTAATCCAACTGCTGCTGCTTGTCCTGTCATCTGAAATGACATCATGAAAAAGCCAAAGAAATACAAACGTAAAGCACTCACGCCATGGGTAATGATTTCTTGATTATGACTAAATATCTTAATAAATAATTCAGGAAATACCGTTATTGCCAGCCAAACTATCAGCATCATTGATAGTGCCGTTAAAGTTACAAATTTAATTCCTTGAAGAACCCGTGCATACTCTTTAGCACCATAGTTAAATCCTAATACTGGTTGACAAGCATTTGCCATTCCTTGCCCCGGCAAAGAAGCAACTTCTCTAATTGAATTAATGATCGTCATAATTGCAATATAAAGATCTCCTCCATATTGTTGCAATGTCGCATTACATACGATTGTTACAATCGAATTAGTGATTGCCATCATAAACCCTGCCATTCCTAGGGAAATAATCTTTGTGACATATTTTACTTTTAAACTCAAATACTGTTTTTTTATCTTTAATATTGTTTTTTTCCCTGTAAGAAAACGTAATGTCCATAATGCAGAAATAAATTGTGAAATAACTGTTGCAAAAGCAGCTCCTTTAACCCCTAAATCTAGTCCAAAAATAAAAATTGGATCTAAAATAATATTAACTATTGCTCCCAGCAAAACAGTCATCATTCCGATTTTAGCAAATCCCTGACTATTAATAAAACTATTCATACCTAAACCAATCAGTACAAAAACTGTCCCTAATAAATAGATAGTCATGTAATCATTAGCGTAACCGATTGTATGTTCACTGGCACCAAAGAGCCACAGCAAATCTTCTTTAAAGATCAAACCAATAACTGTTAAAACAATCCCAAAAATAATTAATAGCATGAAAGAATTACCCATTATTTCTTCAGCCTCTTCAATATCACCACGTCCTCGAGCAATTGAACAAAGTGGAGCACCGCCCATACCAAATAGATTAGCAAAAGCAATAATAATAGAAATCAGTGGCAAACATAGCCCTAGTCCTCCCATAGCTAATGTCGCAACATCTGGAATTCTTCCAATATAAATACGATCAATAACATTATATAAAACATTGATCAACTGTGCCACTATCATTGGACCAGCTAAATTTATAATATGTCGTGGAATACTGCCACGCGCAAAATTGTTTTCATCTTTCCCCATTTTTACCACCTTCGGTTATTATTATAAACCTCTTCATTAATTTAGTAATTATTTTTCATAAGATGAAACAAGACACTCTCGTGTCTTATTAACTGTTATTTGAACATTTTTGCGCATCAATAGCTAAAGCAATCATTAAAACATAGATTGCATTTCGTGGATCACTAATGGTTAGAGAATAAGTATCCGTAAAATTAAATAATTCCTTATTAATATCTCCAATAACAATACCACGAGAATCAATGATTTCATAATCCCATTCCCAAAAATTACCAGAAATTTTCCAATCATTATAATCTAAAATGAATGATGGTTTAAATAATGTTAGTTCTTTTTTTATTTGACCAATATATTCATCATTAAGGTACATCGCAAATTTAGGTAAAAAAGTGAAAACTTCTTCTTTGATTGTACCAACAGGTAAACCATCAGCATTATATATCTGTAATTTATGTCCCCAGCTTAATTCACCTTTTACAGTGTATACTGTATTCCCCATTTCATCATAAATATCATAACTATCTAGCCATGAAAAAAAGCGCTGTTTAAATAATAATTTCATTTTTCCGCCTCCATAATTTTATCATAGCATAAAATAATTCTATTTCTTTAAATAAATTCTTAAATAATCTTGGTATTTTATTTGACATATTCTATCAAATAAAAATTGATAGTAATATTATTGATTTCTCAATAATATCACTACCAATTAATAAGCTAATAATTAGTCATCTGTAGAATTTCTTGCCCCAACACCATATTCACTGTTATTGGCAAACATATAAGCCACTGTACGTGGTTTTACACCAGTTAATTTTTCAAAATCATCAGTAAAATTATCCATTTTACCAATTCGGATTGCTCTTGCAAAAGTTACCATTCCATCACTTGAATAAGGAGCTGGTGAGCCATCTTTAAATGTTCCATCAGTAGTACGTGGTACCCCAATAGCATCAAATCCAGCATATACCTCCTCTTCACTAACATCGACAACTTTTACATCCATTCCTGTTTCTCTATTTCCAATTGCCGCAAATTCATGTAAAGTCAATAATTCAGGACCATTAATATTTAAAACTTGCTTATGCATATCATCTTTTGTTAGTGCATACATCGCTGCCATCGCACAATCCAAACGTGAGATATATGCCATCTTTCCATCTCCTTGACAACTCAATAAGTTACCATTAGATGTTAAATAACTAGTTATCATTGCTTCAGCATATTGTGAATTTCTAAGGAAAATATAATCTAATTCAGTACTTTCGATATATTCTTCAGTCCATGCATGATCGATTTTTTCAATACTAGGATTTTCTACATCACGAGCATTTACTAATGATGTATAAACAACTTTTTTTACCCCTGCTTTAATTGCCGCATCAATTGCATTTTTATGTGCTGCTTGACGCTTTGCTCCAACAAATGGTGCTGAAATTATTAAAATTGTATCGCCACCTTTGAAGGCTTCAACTAACTGTTCATCTGGATGATTAAAATTTGCTACTCGACAATCAATGCCAGTATCTTTAAATTCCTTTAGTCCTTCTTCAAATGGACAAGTAAAAATCAAATCTTCTTTTTCTTTTAACTGAGTAATATTTCTCGCTACATAGCCTCCAAAATTACCATCTACACCTGTTACTATTACTTTTGACATCTTATCTTCCTCCATCTATATATTAATATTATAGAGCTAGATAATTATAAAAAATAGTAGCTATAATCTTATAAACTTTATAAGAATTACTTATAGAGTTTTATTAAAATATCTTTTCGCCAGCGCAACAAAATCAAAAATAAATTGATTATTTATATCCCTAGCATAACCAATAACATAGTTTGCATGATGATGCGAATTAATAATATCTAAAATCGCTACTTCTTCCTCATTAACAACTTCACGTGAAGTTAGACCAATTCCTTCATTAAGCTTAACTGATAAAATCAACTCATCAAGAGTATCTACTTCCTTTATAATATTTGGCTCAATCTTATCTTTATTAAAAGCTTCTACAAAATCATGATAAAAGCCTTCCCCAAACTTTCTTGATAGACAAATTAGCGGTTGATTGATAAGATTCTGCGCTGCTATCTTAGTTAACTTAGCCCATGGATGCTCATAACTGCAAATTGCACATATTTGATGCTGCAGTAAAACTTCATAGGTAATTTTAGGTTCATTAATAAAATCATTTTCAATAGCAAAAGCAACATCAATCTGATTATTATTTAACCATTCTTTACAACTTTGAAAACTACCTTTTATAATTGTTATTTCTATCTGTGGGTACTTTTCTTTAAATAATTTAACTAAAAAAGGAATATGATGATTTTCAAATGGGCCAGTTATCCCAATACGAATACTATAGGAATCAATCAATTTAACCTCATGATTCATTTTTTCATAAATAGCAACAAGTTCCTGACATTTTTTAAAATAGAACTCACCGGCTCTAGTTAATCTAGGGCGATAATTAGAGCGATCAAATAATTTAACAGCTAACTCTTCTTCTAATAAATTTATTTGTTGACTAACTGCCGATTGTGACAGCATTAACTTTCTTGCAGCACCAGAAAAAGAACCTGTTTCAACAGTCGCTATAAAGAACTCAATTTTTTTGTCTAACATTTAATCACCCACTTATTATCACTTATTATAACGTAAATAAAATCCAAGGCATAGCCTTGGATTGTTAATTATATTTCTTTTCAATAATAAAGCTTACTCCAGTTTCCTGATTAACCGCCGTTACATTATATCCATACATAGTACATGTCTTATGTACGATTGATAGACCTAACCCAAATTGACCTTTTGTTCCTTTTTCATACGGTTGGAATAGAGCCTCAATGTTATCATTATCGATTGGCTCACCATCATTATATATTTCTAAATAATCATTTTTTAAAATAATTTTTATTTTTTTATCGACATATCGGTAAGCATTATCAACTATATTTTCCACACAAATGCGCCAACATTCTTCATCACCTTTAAATGAAACGAAAGCTAAATCTGTTTCAATTTCAATTTCAGGATGCATTCCTTGTAATTGGATAACAATATGTTCAATTAATTCATGCATATCAACTTCACTATCAGAATTTTCACCACTAATAAAATCTAATCTATTCAAATATAATAAACTTTTAACTTTACCGTCTAAACGTTCTGCATTTTCAATAATTATATCCATTGATGAATTTTTATCACCATATGGATAAATATCGTCTTTAACGCTTTGTGAATATGATTTAATTAAAGCAATCGGTGTCTTTAAATCATGGGAAATATTATGAATCATTTCTTCTTTGATCTTGCTTTGTTTATCTATTTCTTCTTTCATCGCAACAAGTTCATCTGAAACAAAACCAATTTCATCGCCACGATCAATCTTTAATTCACTTTGTTTATCTTTACGTATGTCTTCTATATAATTTCTAATTAATTTTAATGGTTTAATTAAGCCACTAACCCAAATAAAAATAATTGCGCCAATAACAGCAAATGATACATATAAAATATTTATTATTTGTTGCCTAATTGATGAAATCAAACTAGCAGAGTAATCACTGTATACTAATGAAATGATATAAGAATCACTATCTTTTTTAGTTATTTGAAAATAAAGAGTATCGCCATCAAGTGTCCCTTTAGCCTGGATCTTATCTTTATTTCCTTTTAGCATCTCATTAAGTTTATCAGCAAATACTGGATATAACGCTAAAACTTTATCACGAGTTAGATTAGATGGTGGAAATAAATAGTTAGTATTTTTATCATAAGTCATATGATAAATTTGTTTATCACTTGATTTAGCGATTGGTGAATAATCAAAATCAATATATGCGCTCTGTGAAGTATCTAGCGTTTTAAACATCTCTTCATCTATTAGAGCATTAAGATTTTTATTGATCAACGGTACTAAAATCAATATAACAAGCATCGCTAATAATGAAAAGATAATAATTAACTGCTTTTGTAAAGAAAATCTGCTTAACTGTCGCTGCAAAGAAAACTTATTTAACATTAGTCTAAACGATAGCCAAAACCATAGATCGTGCGTACATTAATCTCTGGCATTTTTTTTCTTAAACGTCTTAAAGTATCATCAACTACCCGGTCGCTACCATAATAGTTTTCGTCCCATACTTTATTCAAAACCTGTTCCCGAGAGATAGCTAAGCCTTTATTAGTAATAAAATAAACTAATAAATCATATTCTTTCGTTGTTAGAATTACTTCTTCTCCACCATTAAATACGCGCCGTTTTTCTAAATCAATATCATATCCATCCATCTTAATTTTTGATGGATCATCATATGAACGTTTAATTAAATTATTAATTCTTAAAATCACTTCTTTAATATTAAAAGGTTTGGTTATATAATCATCAGAACCTTTTTCTAATCCAATAATCCGATCAAATTCCTGATCTCGTGCAGACATAAAAATAATTGGCATTTTAGGGCGACTAGCCTTAATCTCATTAAATAATTCAAATCCACTAGCACGATCCAACATAATATCAATCAACCATAAATGAACATCATCATCCTTATGCATTAAAGCTTCATCATATGTATAGAAAGAATAAACAATATATCCTTCTTTTTCTAAATAGGTTCTTACTAAATCATTTAAATTTTTTTCATCATCAATAATATTTATTCTAAATTGCATGTATTTCACCTCACTTTTAATATATATGAAATATTGCCATATTATATGGCAATATTGTGTGACATTATGTTATTTTATCTTTTGATTACAAATCCTTTTTCCTTCATCTTATCAACAATTTTATTTACATTAATAAGACATTTTTCATCAGTATCTGCTTCAACCATTACTCTAACAACCGGTTCAGTTCCACTTTCACGAACTAAAACACGACCATTCTCACCTAAATCAGTTTCAACTTCAGCAATAACCGCTCTTACATCAGGATCTTCCTGTGCTTCTTTTTTATCTCTTACAGGAACGTTTTTCATTAATTGAGGATAAATAGTAACAGGTTCAATTAATTGCGCGATAGTTCGTTTACTTTCAATAACAGCTTCCATTACTTTTAAAGATGTTAAAATCCCATCACCTGTAGTGGCATGTTTAGAGAAAATAATATGTCCAGATTGTTCACCACCTAAAACATGACCATTTTTAACCATATTTTCATTTACATACTTATCGCCAACAGCGGTTTTTTCATATTTAATACCTTCTTTATCAAATGCTTTATATAAACCAAGATTTGACATGATTGTTGTAACAACAGTATCATTAGCAAGTTCTCCGTGATCTTTTAAATATTTACCACAAACGTATAAAATTAGATCCCCATCTACAACTCGTCCAAATTCATCAACGCAAATACAGCGATCAGCATCTCCATCATAAGCAAAACCAATATCTAGTGCGTTTTCCTTTACGTACTGTTGTAAGACTTCAATATGGGTTGAACCACAATTAGTATTGATATTTAACCCATCAGGATCACTGTTAATTACATAAGTCTTAGCTCCTAGAGCATCAAAAACACTTTTAGCAATCGCACTACTAGCACCGTTGGCACAGTCTAAACCTACACGATAATTTCTAAATGCCCTAGTGGGAATCGACATCAGATATCCAATATAACGATTACGACCGATTGAATAATCTAAAGCACACCCAATTTCATCTTTGGTTGCATATGGTAATTCATCAATTAAACCATCAATGTACTGCTCGATTAAATTTTCTACTCCAGCATCCATTTTATGACCATTACCATCTAAGATTTTGATTCCGTTATCATAATAAGGATTATGAGAAGCAGAAATCATGATTCCACAATCAAACTCTTCACTTGTTACAACATATGATACTGAAGGTGTTGTTGTTACGTGTAATAAATAAACATCAGCACCACTAGCTGTTAACCCTGAAACTAGTGCATATTCAAACATATATGAACTTCTTCTTGTGTCTTTCCCAATCACAACTTTTGCTTTACCATTTTGAGAGTAGTACCATCCAAGATAGCGCCCTACTTTATAAGCATGTTCAACTGTTAAGTCAACATTTGCTTCCCCTCTAAATCCATCTGTTCCAAAATACTTACCCATCGTTAATTTTTCCTCCTATTTTCTTAAGGTAATCGTAATTCTTTCTGGAGAAACTAATTTCCCCGTTAAATATCCTTTATCTATTTTTAAATCTACTTTAACAGTATTCGTCCCCGCCTTCAAGTTTGCCAAATCAATTGAAATATTGAAATCATTGATCGTCAGTGCATCTAAGATTGCTGCCACACCATCTACTTCGACTGAAGCTTTGTCCTGTCCTTCAGTAAAATTAACTTGATATCCACCATTATTATTAACAATGTTGATTGGAATATCAGTTATTATTCGTTTTGTTGATGGTGATACTCGCACAGATGCATCAACAGTATTAAAATCTAACTTATTAATATTCTCTATACCAGTAAGCGGCAATTTAGAATAACTTTTATCGCCACTTAATCCCGATAAATCAATTACAACCCCAACACTATTAATACTATTCAACAATTCTTCTTTACCATATATAGTTACTTTTTCCTGTTTAAGTTTAATACTCTCAAAACCATATCCACTAGCTAATTGCCCTGTATATTGAGGGACAATGGAAACTTCTTTACTATAAGAAGAAACCATACAATCTACCTTGACCGTATTTGGAATAATTTCCACATCAACCTTTTTACCACTACGATCATATGCGTATATCTTAGCATTTTGTTCAAAATCATTATTTTTTCCTTTTAAATCAATCACTGCTTTAACAGAATTAATTTTATCAATATTGTCTTGTGAACCTCGAACTTCAACTTCATGGTGTTCCATTGATTCAACTGATACTGAATATTTAGAATCCATGCTATCTTCATTACTAAATTTGTATCCCAGCTCAAAAGTCTTTGTAACCTTTTGTGTGATTTTAACAGTAACAGTCTGTGGTACGATCATTACCTGCAAATCACTAGGAAAATCTTTTCCCTGCAATTCAATTGTATGTTCACCTTCCCCAAGAGTAGAGAAATCAGCAACTACTTTATATTTCTTAGATATCTTTGTTGAGTAAATATCTAAAGAAGGTCCGACTAAAGCAACATTTACTGTTTCCGGTAATCCTACTACATCGTAGTCACTTTGTAACCCTTCAGTATCAATTTTCACATCATACAGATAATCCCCGCCATTAGGGGTTGAAAAGATATTATCAATTCCACCGGTAATTGTAAAGAGTAAAACGACAGCCATAACAAACGATAAAACTTTCATTGAAAGATTTGATTGCAACATACGATCTAAAAATATATTTAAAGAATTGATCATGTGATAGAATAATTCAAATGCTTTATCTCTCACTTTTACAGTATCATCAACTACTTTAGAAGTAGTTGTTTTTTCTTCATCTTTCTGTTCTGATTTCTGACGAGTAATGAAGTTTAAAAAGAAATCAGTAGTTGAATCTTTTTTTATTGGATTTTTAGGATTTTCTTTTTTTGACATCTTACTCACCATCCTTTTCTTGAGTATTGAACCAATCTAGTTCATTAACCAAACTTGCTCGCAACTCTTTTCGAGGAATTTTTCGAAGTTTACCATCTGTGGCAAAAGAAATCGTTCCTGTTTCTTCAGATACTACAACTGTAAGCGAATCAGTTATCTCGCTAATACCTAAGGCTGCACGATGTCTAGCTCCATATAGTGGACTTAATTCCTGATTGGTGGGTGGATAAAAGGCGGCCGCACAGACAACCCGATCCCCTTTAATGATCGTTGCTCCATCATGAAGAGGAGTTCCTTCCCAAAAAATCGTCGTAAATAACTCTGCTTTAATATCAGCATTAATCTTTGTTCCGGTATTAATATAATCTATTAACGACTGTCTTCGTTCAAAGGTTATTAATGCCCCAGTTTGATCCTCAGATAATTTAGTAATTGCTCCAACCAGCTCATCCATTAATCGTTCTTTTTCATCATCGCTAAGATTATCATGCTTTAATTCTAATTTAGTTCGTCCGATTTTTTCCAACAAACCTCGAATCTCTGGCTGAAATACAATAATAATTGCAACCACACCCCAAGTAAGAATTGTATCAACTAAATAATCCATTGCACTTAGTCTTAATAAACTTGTAAACATTTTTAAAATTAGGATCAATAAAACTCCCTTAAATAATTGCATTGTACGCATATTTTGCTTCATCATAGAAATCAATAAATAAATTACATACCACACAAGAATTAAATCTATAATAGTTCTACCTACATTAAGGATTGAACTTATATTAAATGTAAATGCAGAAATTAACGGCATCAAATCACCCACTTTCATGAACTATTATACCATTATCCATTTTAAATTAAAAACCCTTTGTCAAATAATTAAGATTCTTTAATCCGACAAAATAATGACATAAAGATTTACAAACCTGCCATATATTCACATATTGTAAACATTTTAACTATACTATCTTTTCTTACACTATTGCTGTGAGGTGAAAGTTATGTTAAAAAAGAAAAATAATCTAATTTGCATGATAATGATCATTACTGCTTTGATTAGCGGTATTAGTACAGTTATCTTGGATTATAACCTTAATTCAAATAGTTCAGCGGTTACATCACTATCTACGAACAGTAATAATCTCGATGGTGATAATCCTTTTGGAAACAATGATTCATCAACTAATAATAGTACAAATCCTTTTGGAAACAGTGATAGCAGTATCTTTCCAACAACAGCCAATAATCAAAACAGTAAATACCGAATTTCAATTTTAGCAACTTGTAGTATTATTATTTGTGCATTAATTGCTAGTCTAGCTATCATTTATTTAATTATGTCTAAACTATCTCAACATCAGGTTTTTATTAACAATGATAAGAAATGGATCTACGGCTTAAGTAGCTGCTTACTTACAATCTTGATCTCCTTTATCTGTATAAATGCTACCAAAAATTTAGACAGTAAAACTAATAATCCTACTAGTATTCCCAATAGTAGTGAACAAAGCAATAACAATGATATTGTCTAATGTTACATAATTGTTAAATCTATTAACAATTAAATAAAATAGGTCTATACTATATACAGGAGGTAATTAAAATGTTAGATAAAAAAGTTGTAGAATTATTAAATGATCAAGTTAACAAAGAATTTTATTCCGCATATCTTTATTTAGACTTTGCTAATTACTATAAAGATAACGGATTAGATGGGTTTGCCAACTGGTATAATATCCAAGCACAAGAAGAAAGAGACCATGCAATATTATTTGTTCAATATCTTCAAAATAACAATGCTAAAGTAACCCTTGAAGCAATCGATAAACCTGATAAAGAGTATACTAAATTAAATGATCCTCTAATTTATGGCTTAGAACATGAAGAATATGTTACTAGTTTAATTCATAATCTCTATGATGCTGCCTATTCTCTTAAAGATTTTCGTACAATGCAATTCTTAGATTGGTTTGTTAAAGAACAAGGTGAAGAAGAAACTAATGCTAATGATTTAATTACTAAATTTAATCTATTTGGTTCTGATTCTCGTTCATTATACTTACTTGATAGTGAACTAGCTGCCCGTGTTTACAATGCTCCATCATTAGTTTTATAACAAAAAATAAAAAGGTCATAACGGATAAACAACTGCTTATTCGCTATGATCTTTTTTATAAATTACTATAACCCATCAAATCAAAATCAACTGCTCGAGCAACTTCGCGACCTTCTTTAATTGCCCAAACCACTAAAGATTGTCCTCGACGCATATCACCTGCAACAAATAATTTTTTTATATTTGTTTGATAATCCTGATTGCTTTTTACATTTCCGCGAGGATTCAATGTAACATTAAATGCTCTAGCTACATGATCTTCAGTTCCAATAAATCCAGCAGATATTAAAACTAAATCTGCAGGAATAGTTTGTTCACTGCCAGCAACAGGTACCATCTCTACTCGCTTAGTTTCTTTATTTTCTTTTGGCTCTAATGAAACAATTACTGCTTCTTTTACCTGACCATTTTTATCTAGAATAAATTCTTTTACCGTTGTTTGATAAATACGAGGATCTTGATTGAAAACAGCAATACTTTCTTCTTGACCATAATCTGTTTTTTTGATTCTCGGCCATTCTGGCCATGGATTATTGTCACTTCTAATAGCAGGAAGTTCCGGCATCATTTCTAACTGCGTTACACTTTTACACCCCAAACGAATTGCACTACCAACACAATCATTACCGGTATCACCACCACCAATAACTAGTACATGTTTATCTTTAGTTGGAGCAAAATTTTTATCTTTTAAATTACTATTAAGTAAAGATTTTGTTATTGCTGTCAAGTAATCAACTGCCATTAAAATTCCCCTGCCTTGACGTCCCGGTACATCAATATCACGGGGCTTCCGTGAACCACAAGCTAGGATTACTCGATCATAGTTATCTAATAATTCTTTAGCTTGCTTTTCATCTTCAATTCCACAATTAGTTTTAAAAACAACACCTTCAGCCTTCATAATTCCAACACGACAATCAATAACTTCTTTTTCTAATTTCATATTAGGAATTCCATACATTAATAATCCACCTATACGGTCGTCCCGTTCATAGACAGTAACTTGGTATCCACGTTTATTTAATTGATCGGCTGCAGTTAACCCAGCTGGTCCAGAACCCACGATTGCAATTTTCTTATCAATACGATGAGTTGGTGGACATGGTTTAATCAAACCTTTTGCATAAGCATCTTCAATAATCCCATATTCATTTTCCTTAACGGTTACAGGTTCGCCATTTAAACCACAAGTACATGCTGCTTCACACAAGGCAGGACATACCCGAGCAGTAAACTCAGGAAAATTATTAGTTTTTAATAATCTTGCCAATGCCTGCTTATAGTTATTATGATAAATAAGATCGTTCCATTCTGGGATCAGATTATTTAATGGACAGCCAGATACAGCGCCTTCTAATTCCCGACCAGATTGACAAAACGGTACACCACAATCCATACAGCGGGCTCCTTGGCAGGCTTGATCATCTTTACTCAAATGCTTATGAAATTCATTAAAATTTTGAATTCTCTTTTTCGGCTCAACAGCCTTACTAACTTGACGCTCAATTTCTAAAAATCCTGTTGGTTTACCCATGGTTATACCCCCTTCCTAGCTTCATTGAATGCTTCAACTTTAGCTTGTTCATTTGTTAGACCTTGCTTTTCATAATACTTTATTAATTCAATCATATGCTTATAATCGTGAGGAACAACCTTCTTAAACATTGATACTTGTTCACCAAAATTATCTAAAATATCTTTAGCTACTTCTGAATTAGTGTGATTATAATGCTTTTGAATAACGGCCCTTAATTCTTCTTCATCATATTTACTTGTCACAGATGAATAAGAGACTAATTCTTTATTAATTCGTGAATACAAACGATTATTAGGATCGTATACATATGCGATTCCACCAGACATACCGGCTGCAAAATTTCTTCCAGTTTCTCCAAGAACAACAACTAAACCACCTGTCATATATTCTAATCCATGGTCTCCGACACCTTCTACAACAGCTTTAGCTCCTGAATTTCTAACTGCAAAACGTTCACCAGCAATCCCATTAATATATGCCTCACCTGAAGTAGCTCCATACAAAGCAACATTTCCAATAATAATATTTTCAGCTGCTTTAAAGTTTGAATTTTCAGGTGGAACAACTACTAATTTTCCTCCTGATAATCCTTTTCCAAAATAATCATTACTATCACCATGCAATGTCAATGTTAAACCATTAGGAATAAAAGCACCAAAACTTTGGCCACCAGAACCATAACAATTTACTTTGAATGTATCATCATCTAATGTATCTTGATAGCGTTTAGTAATTTCTGATCCAAATAATGTTCCTAATGTTCGATCGATATTCGTTATATCAACATTGATTTCATGTGATTGGTGGTTTTCTAAAGCGTTTTTAAACTCTTTTAACAAAATTGTTGTATCTTTTACTTCTTCTAATTTAAAATCATAATTATTTTTAGGATTATGACGTATTTCTTTAGCTTTAATATATGGATTATTAATCACTCTAGATAAATCTACATTTTCAACACCTGGACGAACTTCTAATAAATCACTGCGCCCAACCATTTCGTCGATTGTTTTAAACCCTAGTTCCGCCATATATTCGCGTAATTCTTGAGCTACAAATCGCATAAAGTTTTCAACATATTCTGGCTTACCTGTAAATCTTTTCCGCAAGATTGGATTTTGTGTTGCTACTCCAACTGGACAAGTATCTAGATTACATACTCGCATCATTACACATCCCATTGTTACAAGCGGTGCAGTTGCAAAGCCGTATTCCTCAGCCCCTAATAAAGTTGCGATTGCTAAATCACGACCTGTCATTAATTTACCATCAGTCTCCAATACAACACGGCCACGCAGATCATTCATGATAAGTGTTTGATGAGCTTCTGCTAACCCTAATTCCCATGGTAATCCTGCATTATATACAGAGTTTCTAGGTGCTGCTCCAGTTCCACCATCATATCCAGAAATTAAGATTACTCCAGCCCCAGCTTTAGCAACTCCAGCTGCGACAGTACCGACACCAGCTTCTGAGACTAATTTAACTGAGATTCTAGCATCCTTATTAGCGTTTTTTAAATCATAAATTAATTGTGCCAAATCCTCAATTGAATATATATCATGATGTGGAGGTGGAGAAATCAATCCTACTCCCGGCGTACTATGTCTTGTTTTAGCTACCCATGGATAGACTTTTCCAGCTGGTAACTGACCACCTTCACCAGGTTTAGCTCCTTGAGCCATCTTAATTTGAATTTCTTTTGCTGAACATAAATACTGAGAAGTCACTCCAAATCTTCCTGAAGCAACCTGCTTGATTGCTGAGCATCTACTATCACCATTTTCATCAAGAATAAAACGCTCTGGATCCTCACCACCTTCACCGCTATTAGATTTTCCTTTCAAACGATTCATAGCAATTGCCATCGTTTCATGAGCTTCTTTTGAAATTGAGCCATATGACATTGCTCCTGTTTTAAATCTTTGTACAATTTTATCAACACTTTCAACTTCATCAAGCGGAATTGATTTTCCCTTTTTGAATTGTAATAATCCTCGAAGATTTAGATTTTTACCCTCTTCATCAATCATTGCTGAATATTCTTTAAATAATTTATAATCGCCATTGCGTGTCGCTAGTTGTAATTTGTGAATTGTTGCAGGATTGTATAGATGTTCTTCTTTTCCACTACGTTCTTTATGATCACCACGACTATCAAGTGTAATATCGACGTCTAATCCTAATGGATCATAAACTTTACTATGACGATAATCAACATCATTTTCAATATCCTTGATTGTCTTCCCTTCTATTCTGGTTACTGTTTTAGGGAAATACTTAGCAACAAAGTCTTTAGCTAAACCGATTGCTTCGAAGTTCTGTGAACCCCGATATGATTGAATTGTTGAAATTCCCATTTTTGATGCAATTTTAACAATTCCATGCAAAATACCGTCATTATAATCTTCGATTGCAGCATAGTAATCTTTATCTAGTAAGCCTTCATCAACAAGTTCAAAAATTGTATCTTGTGCTAAATATCCATTAACAGCACTAGCCCCGTATCCAATCAAAGTCGCATAATGATGCACTTCACGTGGCTCTCCAGATTCTAAAATCAAGGCTACAGACATTCTTTTTTTAGTATTTACTAAGTGTTCATTCATTGCTGCAACTGCTAATAAAGAAGGGATTGGAACATGATTTTCATCAACTCCTCGATCCGATAAAATTAAAATATTAGCTCCTTCGTGATAAGCCTTATCTGCTTCTACAAATAATTTATCTAAGGCTTTTTCAAGTGAAGTATTTTTATAATAAAGCATTGATAATACTGCTACTTTAAAACCATCTTTCTTAATATTCTTGATTTTCAATAAATCAGTATTACTTAAAATTGGATGATCGATTTTCAACAAGCGACAGTTCTTCTCATTATCAGCTAAAATATTTCCTTCTGTTCCAATACATAAAGCTGTTGAAGTAATAATTTCTTCCCTAATAGCATCGATTGGAGGGTTAGTCACTTGAGCAAATAATTGTTTAAAATAATTAAATAATGGGGGATGCTGCATTGATAATACCGCTAATGGTGAATCATTTCCCATTGCAACTACTTCTTCACTACCATTCAATGCTAATTTTTTTATATACGTATTTACATCCTCATAACTATAACCATAAATTTTCTGTAACTTAGTTAGCTGTTCCCCTTGATAACGTTCAACTCGAGCATTAGGAATGCGCATATCTTTTAATTTAATCAAATTACTTTCAAGCCATTCACCATAAGGCTGTTTATGGGCATAACTTTCTTTTAAATCATCATCCGCAATTAACTTACCAGCTTTTGTATCAACTAATAACATTTTTCCTGGGCGTAACCGATCTTTAATAACAATATCTTCAGCAGGAATATCTAAAGCTCCAACTTCAGATGATAAAATCAAATAATCATCACGAGTAATATAATAACGAGATGGGCGAAGTCCATTTCGATCAAGTACCGCTCCCATAACTTCTCCATCACTGAATAAAATTGAAGCTGGACCATCCCAAGGTTCCATTAGAGTTGAATTGTATTCATAAAAATCTTTCTTTGACTGTGACATACTTTTATCATTATCATAAGGTTCTGGAATACACATCATTACTGCTCTTGGTAATTCCATTCCAGACATAACTAGAAATTCTAATGTATTGTCCAGCATTGCTGAATCTGAACCGTTAATATCAACGACTGGGTACACTTTATTAGTATCCAGCAAATTAGTTGTCATGATTTCTTCGCGACATAACATATTATTAGCATTGCCTTTAATTGTGTTAATTTCCCCATTATGAACAATAAAACGATTAGGATGAGCCCGTTGCCAAGAAGGCATTGTATTAGTTGAAAAACGTGAATGGACTAACGCAATCGCACTCTTATATTCATCATCTTGAAGATCTTTAAAAAATGAGCGCAATTGTCCAACCAAGAACATTCCTTTATAAACAATTGTTCGTGATGAAAAAGAACATACATAGGTATCGTCAAAATTGCTTTGTTCAAAAATTCTACGAGTTTGATAAAGGATTCGATCAAACTCGATCCCTTTATTGATTCCATGAGGTTTTTTTATGAAACATTGCCAAATTGAAGGCATCGCATCAAGTGCTTTTTGCCCTAATACTTTAGGAACAGTAGGTACTTCACGCCATCCTAAAAATTCCATTCCTTCCTTAATTACGATTGTTTCAAGCATTTTTTTAACTCGATTACGTAAATGTTCATCTCTTGGCATAAATAACATTCCAACACCAAATTTACCTTCTAACGGTAATGGAAATTCTTTAATTGTCTTTTTAAAATAACTATATGGTACTTGCGTTAAAATTCCGACACCATCACCCGTCTCACCTGCAGCATCCTTACCAGCACGATGCTCTAATTGTTCAACAATTTTTAATGCATTACTTACCGTAATATGCGTTTTAACTCCCTTAATGTTTACAACTGCACCAATCCCACAGTTGTCATGTTCAAATGATTTATCGTATAATCCTAGATTTTTTTTCTCGTTCATATAGGTTCCCCCTTTTTATGTAGCCCCATAATACACTATTTCGATAAATGTGTAAAGATATGTGAATTTTTTAGAAAAATCCTAAAAAAACAAAAATAATTCCTAGTTTAACCCCGTAAAACAGCCATTTTAGTACTAAAATGATTATTTTTTAGCATTTATAATAATTTATTTTTACTATTTTAATAAATTTCTATCTAAAATCTTTTTAAAAAAATTTAAAATTTTTTCTATTTTATCGCTATTTCCTTGAAAATAGCGATAAAAGGAGTAATATAGAATAAGGAAAAAGGAGAATGACTATGACTAAAAAAATTATCGTTGAAACTTCAGCAAGACACATTCATTTATCTGACGCTGACTTAGAAACATTATTTGGAAAAGGGTATCAATTAACTAATAAGAAAAATCTTTCTCAACCTGGACAATTTGCATGTGAAGAAAAAGTTACTGTAGTTGGAGCTAAGGGTGAACAAAAAATGTCTGTTTTAGGACCAACTCGTAAAGCTACTCAAGTTGAGTTATCATTAACTGATGCTCGTGCTTTGGGATTACAGGCTGCTATCAGAGAATCTGGAGATATCGAAGGAACTGCAGGATGTAAACTAGTAGGACCAGCTGGTGAAGTTGAAATTTCTTGTGGCGTTATCGCTGCTAAAAGACATATCCATATGACTCCTGCTGATGCGGTTGAATTTGGAGTTACTGATAAACAAATCGTTAAAGTTGAAATCGAAACTGAAGGACGTTCATTAATTTTCGGTGATGTTGTTTGTCGTGTTAGTGAAAATTATGCTACAGCTATGCATATTGACACAGATGAATCAAATGCGGCTGGATGTGGTCGTGAAGTATACGGAACAATCATTAAATAATAAAGCCTTTGGGCTTTTTTATTTTCTCAATAATTGTCGAATTATGTTATAATATCCCTAGGTGATAAAAATGAAAATATTAGACACATTAGGAAAAACAAAAAAAGCTATTGGTGGAATCATTGCAATCCTACTAGTTGCATTACTGATTTTTTACGCGGGAACTCGATTTGCAAGCAGCAGTGAACCAAAGATATCGTCAACTGGTCTGAGTCAACAGCTCCAAGAAATCGAAGAATTGGCAACAATGTCCTATAATTATACTAAAGTTGGTAAATTTTCTAATAATTTAACATTTAATGGCTGGGATATTCCTTTAACTCAAAAAAGTTTTTTAATTACATATGACGGTAAACTTAAAGCTGGTGTCAAAATGGATAAAATTGAAGTAGCTATTAATAATAATATAATTACCGTTTCAATACCAGAAATTGAAATTTTAAGTAATGAAATTGACGAGAGTAGTATTGAAGTATATGATGAAACAAAAAATGTATTCAACCCAATTTCTGTCAATGATTATACTACCTTTGCTAAAAAACAAAAAGAAGCAGTAGCTGAAGAAGCAATCGAAAATGGTTTATTAAGCGAAGCAGCAACTAAAACACAAAGTACAATTAAAAAATATTTAAATGCAATTCCGGGAATTGATGGCAACTATGAGATCAAAGTTAAATTTTTAGAAACAAAAAAAGAGAGCTAGAAATTCAAATCTAGCTCTTTTAATTTAATTATATTTACGTCGAGATACATAAATTCCTGCAAGAGTTAGCATCATAATAGCTCCTAATCCTGCAAAATTAACATCATCACCAGTTTTCACTGAATTCGCTGGTTGATCTGGAGTTGTTGGTTGATCTGGGGTTTCTACTGGAGCAGCAGTTTTAATTTGTTTAGCTAACCATTGCCACGCATTTACACCATTTTCATCATAACATTCATTATTATCAAAATAGATCCATGACCAGTGACCATTATATTGATATGGTGTACCATCTTCATTAAAGAATCTTCCAGTTGTATCATGCACATCATCAAATACTGATACATGAATATTATTAGCTCCAGCAGCTAATAATCTTGCTACTGTTGGTTCTACACATAAAGTCGGATCAACTGTACCATCATTTTTAGCATATGTGAACCAAATTGGCATATCCTTGATTGCATTAATTTGATCATCTGTAATATATTGATCTTGGAATGCTTCGCAGATTGGGAAAGCCGCTGCAAAATATGTTGGATGTTTTAAAACCATTTCCATAGTCATATACCCACCATTAGAACATCCTCCAATAATAACACGATTTGGGTCAATATCGTCATTAGCTTTTACATACGCATCAATCATTTCAAATAAACTCTCAGCATACATTGAACCTTTATCACCATTTTGATAAGCACCCGTTCCATCATCCATCCACATAGTTGGACTTTGTGGTGCTAGTACATAGGCACCTTCAAATAAGCTTTGGAATTCTTTAGATACTAAAGATGTTACTTCATTTCCTAAAATATCAATGTATGGATCCGTTCCACCTTCACCTGCACCATGTAACCAGATAACAAGAGCATTTTTCTTATCATCTTTGGCTGGTGTATAATCAGCATATGAATACGTTGTACCATCTTTAGCAGTATAAGCCTTCATTTCAAAAACTTCACCTTGTGGACAAATCTTTCCATCTCCTGCAACGTCAATATCTGCTTTAATATTTAAATCGGTTACTACTTCATCACCTGAACTCATTGTAGCACCTTTTGCTAAACTTACATTTAATTTATAAGGTGTACACCATGAGTTAAATCCTGTTTTTAAATTATAAATAAATGGTGATCCTTCACTTGGAGAAACATACATTTCAATTGTAATATATTTAGATGAACCGGTTACTTTATTTCCTTGGGCATCAGAAGTATAAGCTGCAGTTACATTACGATCTGCAGTTGCAATACCAATTTCACCAGTTCCCCAATTAATTGTTGCTTCTTTTTCTTCAACAACTTTAAAGTTTTCAGCAACTACAGAATCAGCATCAATTGCTTTATCTAAACTAATTACTGTTTTTGTTACTGCAGGCCCCCAATCATCACCAATAATATAGGCCTTTTGAGAACCACTTGCAATTACTTTATCAGCTTTAGTTTGTACTGACATCCATTGCCATAAGTTAACACCATTTTCATCATAACATTCATTATTATCAAAATAAGTCCATGACCAATGTCCATCATATTGATATGGTGTTCCATCTTCATTAGAGAATCTTCCAGTTGTATCATGCACATCATCAAAAATTGATGTATGTACTTCAGCACCTGCTGCCCGTAATCTTTCTACAAGAGGTTCTGTTGTAGTAGCGATGGCAACAGTTGAATCATTTTTTGCATGAGTAAACCAAATTGGTAAATCTTTAAGTGATTCAATTGTTTCATCAGACACATTCGCACTTTGAGTAGCAGGACAAATTGGATATGCTGCCGCATATAATTCTGGATGCGCAATAATCATGGTCATTGTCATTGCTCCACCTGCAGAACATCCACCTATAATAATTCTATCTTGATCAATATCAGGATTTTCTCTAAGTGTTTTTAAAATCAACTGATAAATAGCTTCAGCATTAGATGTACTATCATATGATCTTCTTTGTGGCACTAAAACATATGCTCCATCCATTGTATTTTGGAATTCATCACCAGCCAAAGCCGTAACTTCATTTCCTAATAAATCGATTTGAACATCTGTTCCAGTTTCACCAACACCATGATTCCAAATAACTAAAGCATTTTTATGGCTATCATTTTCTGGTGTATATAAAGCATATGAAACAGTAGTACCATCATTGGTAAATTCACTCATTTTAAAACCATCTAATTGAGGACAAATTTTACCATCTTCAGCTACGTTAATAGTTGGATCTACATCAATTGTTGTAATTGTTTCATTTTCAGAAACTAGAGTTTCACCAGCTGCCAAAGTAACTTCTAACTGATATGGGTCAGCCCATGCATTTTTCCAAGTTAGATTATTCCAAGAAATTGGATTACCTTCACTTGGAGAAATATACATTTCTACTGTAACAATATTTGAATCAGTAGTTACTTTATTTCCCTGAGCATCAGAAGCATAAGCATCTAAAATTGTTCTATCACTTACTTTGTTTGTGGCAGTTTCTTTAACTAAAAAATCTGTTTTACTGATAGAATCTGCTTTGATTTTTTTGTCAAAAGTGATAATGGATTTAGTGACACCAGCACCCCAATCATCACCTACGACAAAAGCTTTTTGAGTTCCTGTTGCTGTTCCCTCTAGGGCATGGGTTGGCAGTATTGTTAAACCCAGTACCATCATAGCACTCATTAAGCAACTTAAAATTTTCTTAAACATCCTTTCTCCTCCTTTTTCAATATATATATTATATAATTTTAAGCGCTTACATTAATGGCGTTTTATTATCTAATGAATGTCATTTTCTCATCTTTTCACGATACTTTGCGGGAGTTATCACATTTTTTCTTTTAAAAGCTTGATTGAATGATTTCACGTTAGGAAAGCCATTGCCAATAGCAATATCAATAACCGGATAGTCTGTTTCCACTAATTGTTCTTCCGCATGCCATAATCGAACACGACTCAAATATTCTTTCACTGTTGCCCCTAAGCTTTCTTTAAATAACTTAGATAGATATCCTTCTGATAATCCGAATTCATCAGCAATCATTTTAACTGAGAGATCTTCTTGATAATTATTTTCTAAATACTTAATAATCTTTGTAATTCGATCTTTATATTTACTATCTTTAACCTCTAGATACCCGATTCTTTTTTTACTAAGATTATCTAATAATAAGAAAACAAGCATCTGAATATGACTTTTAACTCGAATGTTATTATACGGATCATCACTTTCATAAAAATTAATAATATCAATTATTTTAGCCATAAGTAATTTATTGATTTGTTGATTAGGCTGTTGAAAATAAATTTTATCTATATCATGATACGATTCCCTCAAATAATCATATTTTATTTGTAGGGCGTAGCCCTTATATATACGCTCACCCTCGATAGCCTGAATTGCATGAATATCTTGAGAATTAATAATATAAATATTTCCAGCTGTTATTTTAACTTTATTACCATTTATCCATAAAATAAATGAACCATATAATGGTATCAGAATTTCAATACTTCGATGCCAATGCTTTTCAATTGGTTCTCCAATATTATCTTCGATATAAAAATCATGTAATTTAGTCGGCAGCTCATTATCATGTTCAACCTTTTCATATTTATACATATTAGTACCTTCCTCCAATATTACCATTTAATAATATCACATATTTAACTTTATTATTATATATTTTCATTATAGAAAAAGCCTAAATTATAATAGGCTTTTTATTTTATCTCGATTGAAATAATATCATTATTTTTATCAAATAAAGTCAACATATCTTCTAGGGGGAAACTGGTCGGCAACTTGACTAATAATTCTAGTATTATGGTACTTTGATTATGACTAACTTTAAAATTCATTATCTCAATATGATACTCATGCATAATTTTTTGAATTTTGGAAATTACATCAGATTTATCCTTTACCCTAAATTAACCAGCTCTCCCATACTGTGGGAATCCAACGATATTGTTTGTGAAAAATAATTTGAACTAACAAAATTAAAATAGTGGCTAAGATTCCAATCACATACATTCCCGCCACAATTGCCATTTCTACTGCCGCAGCTGCCCAAATTTCTGCTGCTGTAAAACCGGTTATTTCTCGTTTATGCACAAAAATTATACCAGCTCCTAAAAAACTTACTCCAGAAATAATTTGTGCTGCACTCCGTGATGGGTCAGGTGCTATTCCTTCGTGGCTTAAAATATCATTAAAACCGTATTTAGAAACAATCATTATCATAGCAGCCGCTAAACAGACAATCAAATGAGTTCTTACCCCTGCTACTTTAAGATGATTTTGACGTTCATACCCAATTAAAAATGACCCGAAGGTCATTTTTATATTATATTATTTATTTACGGCATTTTTTAATGCACTACTAGATTTGAATGCAGGAGCTTTGCTTGCAGCAATTGTCATTGTTTCACCAGTTCTTGGGTTACGTCCAGTTCTTTCTCCTCTTTCACGTACTTCAAAGTTACCAAATCCTTTAAGAGATACTTTATCTCCTTTTACCAGAGCTTCAGTAACTACGTCTACAAATGCAGTTACTACTTTATCAACATCAGTTTTTGTCATTTCTGTACTTGAAGCAATTGCTTCTACTAATTCAGTTTTGTTCATTTTAATTTCTCCATTCTATATAGTATAGGAATAATCCTACGAATATTATATTACTTATTAATATTTATTACAAGTTATTATGTAGTAGTTCGCTTAATTTACTAACGAACGAATTAACAGCTTCTTTAGGGGTTGCCCAAGAAGTAACAAGACGGATACAATGGCGGTGATCATCAATGCGATCCATGATATTAAAGCTAAAATCTTGTTGTAATTTAGCAATCAACTCATCATCCATTATCGGAAATACTTGATTAGTTTGTGAAGGTACCATCATTTCAAAATCTTTTAGACCAGCTCGTAAAATATCAGCCATCTTATTTTCATATTTTCCAATTTCTAAATATAGATCATTACTAAAAAGTTCTTTAAATTGGACTCCTAAAAGTCGACCTTTAGCCATCATCGCCCCCTTTTGTTTCATATTATATCTAAAATCCGCTTTCAGACTATCATTAACAATTACTAGACATTCACCGAATAATGCTCCCATTTTTGTTCCTCCAATATAGAAAGCATCGCTGTAATCCGCTAAATCTTTAAATGTAGGTGTATCGGGTAGCGCCAAAGCACTACCTAATCGAGCTCCATCAACAAATAAATACAATTCTTTTTTCTTACATAAAGTAGCTATATCCTTTAATTCATCAAGACTATAAACAGAACCATATTCTGTTGATTGTGAAATATATACCATTTTTGGTTGCACCATATGTTCATCCGAATGCTCTTCGATAATACTTTCAATCATCGCTACTGTTAATTTACCATCTTGGTGAGGTCTAGTTAAAACTTTATGTCCCGTAGCTTCAATTGCTCCGGTTTCATGAACGTTAATATGCCCGCTATCTGCTGCAATCACTGCCTGATATGGACGCAATACTGATGAAATAAATACCGCATTAGTTTGTGTTCCACCAACTAAATAGTGTATATCAACATTATCATTTTGAAGTTGTCTTTTTAACAATCTTGTAGCCTCTAGACAATATTTATCTAATCCATAACCAGCACATTGCTCATCATTTGTTTCAATTAAGGCTTTCATTATTTTTGGATGAGCACCTTCACTATAATCATTAGTAAAACTATACATAACCTGCCCCCTTATCTTCTTGGATATAATAATCCATATCTTACATACAATACATCAAAAAACGTTTTCATCACTGTCGTTCCAGAAATTGATGACTCTGTAAAATCACTTTCTTTACCATGAACAACAAAAGTTTTATCAGCTAATTCAATTACTTCACTTTCAGCATTTAAAGTAACTAAAATTACTTTAGCTTCACGATTTTTAATTGATTTGATTAAATCCCCAACCGGTGATAATCGCGCTCGAACTGAAAGTACAATAGCCACACTATCCTCATCTAAAAGTTCAATTCTTTGACTATCGTCACCACGATCAGCAAAGGCGTATGAAAATTTACCTAGCTTAACTAATTTAAATTGAATATCTGAGGCTAAAATCTTATTAAATTGGAAACCAAAAAAATGTAACTTTTTCGCATCATAAATAATATCACATAGGCGATCAATCTCATGAATATTAATATGTTTCTTACTCTCAATTAATGAATTAATTGTTAGATCATAGACCATATCAACACAGTGTACAGGATTTTGATGAATCTCTACTAAATCATCAGGATGGAGTTTAATCTCATGACTTGCCTGTTTTAATCCTACTTGTACTTCCTTTTTAAATTCAGCAAAATTATCACATTTTAAAGCTTTGCAAAAACGGGAAATGGTTGCAGGCGAAGTATAACATAAGTCCGCTAACTCATTGATTGAGATATCTGGAATCTTTTCAATATTATTTAATACTTGATAACAGATCGTATAATACATATCTTGGCTGTATGAAGCATTAATATATGTCAATAAATTATACAAGATATCAACTTCAGTATTTTCTTTACGTCTCATGTTCATCCCTCTTCTCTCTCACTCATTATACACAATTTATTGAAAAAGAAAAACAGGATTAACCCTGTTTCCTTATAATTCTTCACCATTAGTTTCAATTACTTTTTTATACCAATAGTATGAATCTTTCTTATAACGATTTAAAGTACCGCTATTTTCATCTTCTTCACGATCAACGTAAACAAAACCATAACGCTTTTGATATCCATTTAACCAGCTTAATAAATCTGTATATGACCATGTACAATAAGCAAGAACACGGCATCCATCATCACAAGCCTTCTTCAATTCCTCAATATGTGCTTTTAAATAAGCAATTCGATATGGGTCATGTACTTCCCCATCTTCTAACTTATCAAAAGCTCCTAAACCATTTTCACTAATAACAATTGGTAAATCATAGCGTGATGTAATTTCACGACAACACATTCTAATTCCCATTGGATCAATTGTCCAATCCCAATCAGTTGTTGGAAGATTAGCATTTTGAGGATTTTTATAAAGTCCTGGTACACCTTGAACTTTAGCAGTACCTTTTTTACCAGTCGTATTCATTTCATGACTTGTTCCAACACCATCGATATCATTAAATTCAACTGTAGTTGTTTGATAGTAGTTAACTCCCATGAAATCAACTAATTGTGCAGCTTCTTTCATGATAGCATTGTCACCTTCTTCAAAAACAGGGGCAACACCATTAGCCTCTAAATAAGCAAGAGCAGCGCGAGGATAACGCCCATAAGCATAAACATCCATCCAATAATAATTCTTCAAATCATCATAATCTGCTTTAGCCATTGCATTTTCTGGTTTATTGTCAATTGCATAAGATGGACTATAAGCAAAACTTGCTCCAACTTTCGCTTCTGGCCATAATTCTTTTAATGCAATTACACTTTTAGCATGTGCCATATTTGCATGATGATTAACTTGATAGAACATTTTCATATCATCTACTTTTCCTGGGGGATGCATTCCTTCTAACCAGCCAAAGCTAGTAAAGATATTCTGTTCATTCATGGTGATCCAGTATTTAACACGATCACCATATCGTTTAAATAAAGTAGTTGCATAGTTTACATAATCATCAACAATTTGACGATTTTCCCAACCATGATATTGCTCCTCTAAAGCTTGAGGCATATCCCAGTGATATACCGTAACCATTGGCTCAATTCCATATTTTAAACATTCATTAATTAAATTATCATAGAATTGTAAACCAGCTTCATTAACCTCACCGTTTCCATTTGGATAAATTCTTGTCCAGGCAATTGAAAAACGATAAGTTTTTAGACCCATTTCTGCCATTAAAGCAACATCTTCTTTATAACGATTATAATGGTCTACAGCTTTATCACCTGTTGTTCCTTTGAAAGTTTTCCCAGGGATACGTACAAATTTATCCCAGTTGGAAACTCCCTTACCATCACTATCCCAAGCTCCTTCTACTTGATAGGCTGCCGACGCACTGCCCCAAAGAAAGTCACTTGGAAAGCCTTTACTGTCTTTAAAATACATCTTTTTTCCTCCTATTTCCTTTTTTATTACGCTTATGGCAATACATCTCCCGATCTGCTTTATCTAAGAGTTCACGAACTGTTAAATCTTGATATTGATCAAAAAGACTAATTCCATAAGATAATTCTACTTTAAAATTACGTTTTATTAAAGTGTTATGATAGATTGTTTTATCATTTATTAATTGATCAATTTCTGAAAGAGCAAAATCACTTTGATTTGGTAAAAATACTGCAAATTCATCACCACCAATACGCCCAATTACACCAAATTCATCAAAAGCATCTTTAAGAATCTTAGCTCCCGTGATAATTGCTTCATCACCACCTTCATGACCATAAGTATCATTGATAATTTTTAAACCATCAAGATCCACAAAAATCAATGCACCTTTATTAATATTCATATATCCTTGTACTTTATCAATAAAACCTCGGCGATTCCATAGCCCCGTCAGCTCATCATGTTTTGATAAATTATCTAACTTCTCAACTAAATTGATCGTATTTACAACTGTTCCTAATTGACTAGAAACAAAATCTAAATCTACAAAATCACGATATTTCAAATCACAAACAAATATTCCATACTGTGTTGTTCCAGAATAAACTGAGTTAACAACATATTCATTACAATTACTAAACAATCTCTTTTCTGAAAATATTCGATCGGTTTTAACCAGAATTTTATCATCAGGAATAATAATCTTACCATTAATTATACTTCCTTTCAAAATAACCTCATTGGGTAAAACTGTAAATTGTGTCATATAACTAGTAATTGGTTTTTCATACAAATATAATCTTGCATTACCAATATTCAGCTGCTTTAAACATTCAAAAATAGTATTGTAGTTATCATACTCGTTTCGAACACTGAGCATTCCTCTTGATAAAATATTAACCAGCCGTTTCTCTTCACAAGAAATCCTTGTTCTTTCACTTAAAATAGTATTATAATGCATGCCAATAATTTGTAGGATTTTTTGATTGAAATGAATAATTGATAGATTATTACGATAATCACTAAGACGCTGACTAACCACATCAATAACTTTTAAAATTCTTTTTAAATCAATAAACTCAACACTATCTAAATCTATTAATTCTTGAATTAAATTTGAAAATTTTGTATATGTTTTTTCTTCGAATAAGTCATCATTATGAAGTTCAACTAGAAAAGTAACTAAATCAATTACGCGTTTGCGGGCTTCAATAATAAAAATACTGTGGTTATTATTAAAAATATACTCCATTAAAATATTAACGATTTTATCTTTGTCGCTCTTTGTATAATTAACTATTTGACGATATAATCGTTCTTCTAAATAACCCACTTTAGCAGCCGAATCTCGTTTAATAAAATCTACATCGACAAGTGTTGTGAATTCAGCTGGAATTTCTCCTCGCAATGATAAAACCCCATCCATGACAGCATAAAATCCTAACTGTGCTGCTTCGGCACGGATAGTTGCTAGAGGCGGGTTTACTTTTGATGCTTCTTGAACATCATCAAAACCAACTACTTGAACATCTTCACCAATTCGAATCCCTCGTTCTTTTAAAACTTGATACGCATCAAAGGCAAGATTATCACTTGCACAAACAATAGCATCCAAATCAGGATTCAAATCCAATAATTTCTTGGCATATTCAGGATAACCACGTTCAAATGTTGCTGTATGAATAATTCTTTTTTCGTCAATGACGATTCCGTGACTTTTTAATGTTTTTTTATATGCAGCTAATCGCTCATCCGACCCTTTATTTTCATAAGGACCAGCAATCATCCCAATTTTACGACATTGCTGTTCTTGAATTAAACTAGTTACTGCATCCTCTATCCCTTTAGCATTATCAAATGTTACTAGTGAATTATTTCCAAATTTATGGTTTAAAGTAACAATTGGCACACCTTCAAATTCTTTTACGAATAATTCTTTTAAACGATTATTCCCATGAACGATACTTGAGACACTTATAATTAATAAATCTAAATCTTTTGTCTTGGAAAATTTATAAGTTGTATTTTTTTGAAACTCATACCTTGAATTCCCGTAGATGTTTGAGCTTCCTACAAATCCACCAAAAAATACAACTAAATTAACATCCAATTTTCCGGCTGCATAACTCGCTCCCCGCCAAATTTCAGTAGTAAAGATATTATCGCTATCATCTACCAGCAAGCCAATTTTTAATTTATTGTCCACAAATACCACCAGCCTAATTTACATACTTAGTAATGAAATTCGCTAATGTCTTTCTAAATTCATCGGTTTCTTCTAATTCATATAAATAACGTTCATCTTTTAAAACAAATAATACTTTGCTACCACGGTTCGCATTATATAATGGATAGACCATACTTAATGGTACAAAATCATCTTCTTTCATGTGGATATATAATGTTGGAATATCATTATGTTTGACCATTTCAGCATAATCTTCTTTAATATTAACTTTAATTTCCTGTTTAATCTTACGCTTAATTAAACGCATTGTTGGAAATTTTGGTACTTTATAATCCTTAATCATTCGATAGCCTAAAATATCATACACACTTGTATAGGCTCCATCACTAATAATAGCTTTAACATTTTTTAATAAATGTTTACTAGCTGCTTTTAAAATAGTATTAGCACCAGCTTCTTTACCATATAAAATTATTTCATGCTCTTTTCCGTATGTTTTTAACAAATATTCGTTCCAGCAAACAAGATCTTTTACATCTTTAATACCTAGTCCACGGATATATCCATCACTTTGACCATGGGCACAAGCATCAACTAATAAGATATTCCAATCAGGGTATCGTTCTTTAAAAAACGGTACATATAAAGTCATATCTTTAGCCTCCAGAGCAAATGGATGCAAGATTACTAAAGTTTTTTTCGCATCAACTGCTTCAATAAGGACACCTCTTAATCTAATACCTTGGTGATTTTTTATATAAATGCTTTGCGCATCATATTTTGTTTCTAAAATACTTGGTTTATCATCTTCTTTATGATGGCGGTATAACATTGCTTTAACGGTTTTATTAGCAAAGGCATTTAAAGCTCCAGCCCCGGATGCTAACCCAGCTAAAACTGCTAATGAGGTAACTACTTTTTTTCCTTTTTTATCCATTTTTACCATACTCCTTATAATTTTCCATTAATAATCGATTGATGTTACTAACTTGTTCAAAAGAGCTTAGACGGTACTCGTCATGTTCCATTCTTCCTGCATAGAAACGAATGGCTTTTTCTAACTCTTCACGAATTGGTTCACGATACTCTGGTGGGAAAGTAGAAATCGGGAAGCAAACAAAAACAAATGTATTATAATCTTTTGAAAATAAATTAATCAATAAATCATATCCTTCGTTTTGTACGATTGAATTTCCGATAGCTAATTGTAAATCATGATTTGCAAAAGTCAGCATATCATTCATCACAAAACGAATAACATCCATAGCAGCATTACGATAACCATCAGCATCACTTTCAAAAATTGCTTTTAAATATGGAATGACGATGTTACTGTCACCCTCCTTTTGAAAACGAGCATCAACATAATTAAAGATTGCTTTAGTAACCCGATAATGGGATAAAACCAAATTACCAAAATCTGTCATGATTGCAAAAGCAAAACGCTGTGAATTACATAAACGCCAAATTGCTTCTAATAATGGTTCCTTAACTTGATCATAGAAAATATCCAAGTCATCAAAAACCATCCTAATAATGATTCTAAAATAATATAAATGATATTGATATTGGGTATCTAAATATTTAGCCGTCGTACCATCCCATTCATACTCATAAATAATTTTATCTAATAAAAGATTCAATGAATCCATAAATCGTTTATAATTACCATTTCGTATCAACCTTTTTAAATAAGGCATAAAGAAATCATAAAACTCATCAATTGTCTCTTGATTAGTTCCACGATGATATTCTAAATAATCTAAAATATTACGATAATCTAATGGTTCTAACATATTCTCTGTATTTTTACTATTTATATAATGTTGAAAAACATGACAATGTAAAATTGTTCGATATTTATTGAAATAAATTATTTGCTTTAAAGCATCCTTAGTAATATATTCCTCTTCCTGTTCATGAAGATCAACTGAAAATACTGTCTTCACTTCTGGTCCCGCATAATCTAAAGTTACAAAGACATTGATTTCTCTAAATTGCGTATCACGAATATAATAATGGAACTTATGTTCAAATTTTTTTGTTTGAACACAACTATGACAGCGGTACTTACCTTGATAATTACTCTTATGCTCTTCTAAATATTTGTGTATACACTCACGTGCCATGACTTCACCTCCTAGTTCCTATGTAACATTTTACCACTTATGTACCAATAATTAAACCAATACGAAAAAATAAGTACCCAATTATTACAATTAAGTACTTATTAAATATTAGCTATGTTTTTTCATAATAACCGATACATCTTGTAAACCAAGTATTGTTAATAAAAGATAATTTTGATAATCAATATCCTCACCTGTCTTAACTGCAGTAACTAGTTCTCCCACTCCATCAGTTGATTAACCATAAAAAAGTATGATTCACTTCAATAATCTTTATCCAGATTGAAACTTCTTGATCTTCTTTTGTTCTTACAAAAAATTTCAATACTACCATTATATACTTAAACAACAGCATATAATATCTTATTTATGCTTGTAAATCATTAGCTATAATACCCTAAAATATTGTCGCTCCTTTATTAATTATTCGTGATAAAAGATGGAACCTAACGCTCTTAGATTCCATCCTTATTTACCTTTTTTAAATTCAGGTATATTAATTACATTTAATTTGTGACGCCATGCAAACTTCTCCAAAGCTTCAAAATCATCCTGATTGAAATCATCAGGGCTATGCGCATCAATTCCAAGAATCACTTTACACCCTACCTCTCCAACAATATCAAAAAAGTGACTATTGGGATATGGATATTGGATTTCGTCCCCGACTTTACGATAGCCACGGCGAATCCCACCAGCATTAACTTCTAAAGGAACGTCTTTTTCTAATGCTTTTTGACATATTTCCCGGGTAATATTTTCACATAACTCGTCGAAATATACTTTTCCAACCATAAATAAGTCAGGATGAGCTACATAAGAAAATAAATTAGTATCTAATGCTTTCAACAAATCGTTTTTATAACTAATTATTTCTTCATCACTAATATCCATCTTACCATAATAACGAGTATGAACAGTGTACTTATTAAAGTGATTTCCTAAAATCAAATAATCTGCTTCTCCTGAATTTAATAATCCTTGATAATAATCTAAATATTCTTCAAAATACTCAGCTTCAAAACCTTGATATATTGTAATTTGATCACAATATTTTTCCTTTAGCCGCTTTACTTCTTCAAGATGTAACTGCTTATCTTTATATGGCATTCGCATTGCAGGACCATTAGTAATGATTGCTTTACAAGCAACCGCAAACGAACGAAAATGATTAAGAGTATAACGCATTCCTTTAAAGATATGTTTACGATAACGTGGTAAAGGAACATGCTCACTAAAGCCTAAAACTTCAATACCTTCTTCAATTGCTGATTTAACCATTGCTTCTTCATTGCCAACCGCATGACCGCAGCGGAATGTATGTGTATGAAAATTAGTTTTCATCATAAAACACCTCATGTAAGTATAGTCCCTGGGGCTTAGCCTTAAACAAACACTTCTGTTCACCTTTGCTATCTAATAACTCTTGTAATCGTTCTTTAGTAACCCGTTTTGCCCCAACTTGAATTAGTCCACCAACGATATGCCGAACCATATAACGTCTAAATCCATTTCCAACTAAAATAAATTTAATAATCCCCTTTTCATTAGTAATCGACAACTCATATAGTTCTCTAATTGTATTACCATACTGATCATAGCTACAAAATGATGCAAAATCATGCTCACCAATAAATATTTTAGCTGCTTCTCTCATCAATTCTAAATCTAATGGTCGTCCATATTGAAAAATATAATTCGTTTCAAATGGACTATATTCATTTGTACTTAATAAATAATGATATTCTTTTTTTATTGCACTATAACGACTATGAAAATTCTCATCAACAAAGTATGAATCTAAGATATATATATCATTTGGTAAAAAATGATTAATTGCCCGTTTCCACTGCGCTTCAGGCATTTCTCTTGTAGTATCAAAATGAAAAACTTGTTTAGTTCCATGAACCTTTGCATCGGTTCTTCCTGAACCATGAATAATAATCTCTTCTTTGCATATATTTTTTAATGCCTTTTGGATCTCGCCCTGTACTGTTCGTAATTTATTTTGCACTTGAAAGCCATGAAATTTACTTCCGTCATAGCTTACACTACATTTAACCCTAACCATTACAAAACAAAGCTCATTATAATCACAGTACCGGAAACAACTATTGTAAGTGCAAAGGCCATTGTATCACTGGTCTGCCAGTTTAATGATTTATAACGAGTACGCGATGCTTCAGGATTATAATTACGACTTTCCATTGCATTGGCAAGATCCTCAGCTCGTTGAAAAGCAGAGATAAATAAGGGAATAATTAGAGAAACAATCGCTTTAATTTTTTCCGAAATACTACCTTCATTAAAGTCAACACCGCGGCTTGCTTGAGCTTTCATGATACGCTTAGCTTCATCTAATAAATCTGGAATAAAACGTAAAGCAATTGATATCATCATCGCCAATTCATGAGCAGGAAAACCAAAACGCTTAAACGGATTCAATAGATTTTCAATTGCTAGTGTTAAATCGAGCGGTTTAGTTGAAGATGTTAAGATAGTTGTCAAAGTAATAATTAAAATTAAGCGAATAAAAATATACGCTGATTGAATCAATGCCCCCGAATAAATCTTAAGTGATCCAATTGTGAATAATACACTTCCTGTATTGATTAAAAAAATATTAAAAATCATTAAGAAGAGCATCATAAAAACCATCGGTTTAATTGCTTTTAAAATATGTTTAATAGAAATATTTGATAATCCTGCAACTAACAAAACAAATACTCCCATGATACCATATCCAATAAACCCTGCATCAAAGAAAATAGCAATTAAAAAGATTAGTAGAGCTCCTATTTTTAATCGGGGATCTAATTGATGGATTAAAGAATTAACAGGAATATATTTACCAAATGTCATATTATCCATTTAATTCACCGCCAATCGCTGCAATGAGCTGTTCAATATTATTAATTGAAGAATCAAGATTAAATCCTTGATTATTTAGTTTTATGATAAAATTAGTAATGATTGGTAAATCGATCCCCAAGCTATTTAAATACTCACTATCCTTAAAAACATTAGTGACTGTATCATGTTTTTCAACTTTCCCGTGATTCATTACTACTACTTCATCACAATATTGTAAAACATGATTCATATCATGAGTTACTAAAATAATAGTTTTACCACTTTCATTTATTCGTTTAAATAAACTCATCATTTCATTAGTCCCTTGCGGATCTAATCCAGCAGTTGGTTCATCCAAAATTAAAATATCCGGATTCATTGCCAATATCCCCGCAATTGCTACTCGGCGTTTTTGACCACCTGACAAATCAAAAGGCGATTTATTTAAATAGCTTTCCTCTAATCCTACCGTTTTGAGAACGTTATGAGCAATTTTTTTAGCCTCTTCTTCACTGACTCCAAAATTCATAGGTCCAAAAATAATATCCTTTTCGATTGTTTCTTCAAATAATTGATATTCAGGAAACTGAAAAACTAGCCCTGCTTTTTTACGAAGTGGTTTTAATTTACTTGGTTTGTCGGTTGCTGTAATTAGATATTCATCAATATTGATACTCCCGCTTGTAGGTAGTAACAAAGCATTGATATGTTGAATCAAAGTACTCTTTCCGCTACCGGTCTGTCCAATAATCGCTGTAAAGCTTTGATCAGTAATTTTTAAATTTACTCCTTTTAAAGCATGGTAAGCAAAAGGGGTATTTTCACTATAAATATGTTCTACTTCTTTAAATGTAATTGACATAATTCTGTAATTAATACCTCCTCTTGTAAAGACATGCTAGTCCTAATGTTTAATTTTTCTAAACCCTTAGCTACTTTTAAAGCAAATGGGATATCTAATTCATATTTGACCAAATTGGCTTCATCACTTAGGATATCCTTAGGATTACCACTTGCAACAACTTCACCAGCACTCAACATAATTACCTGATCAGCATTTTTAGCTTCTTCAATATCGTGAGTTATAGAAATAATCGTAATATCTTTTTCTTTATTTAATTCCTTAACTAGACTATTAATTTCACGCCGTCCCATTGGATCTAACATGCTTGTTGCTTCATCCAAAATAATGATTGTTGGAGCCATTGCTAAAATACCAGCAATTGCCACTCGCTGCTTTTGCCCCCCAGACAATTTAGTTGGCTCATGATCAAGAAAATCACTCATACCTACTTTAGCTGCATAAGTATTAATGATTTTATCCATATCACTTTGTGGTACACATGTGTTCTCTAAACCAAAGGCTATATCATCACGAACTGTTGCCCCAATGAACTGATTATCAGGATTTTGAAAAACAATTCCTATATTATCTCTGACTTTATATAAATTTTCCAAATTAAGTTCGTATCCATTAATAATAATTGAACCGCTCTTTTTTTCTAGTAGTCCAATTAGTAACTTTGCAATCGTACTTTTTCCGCTACCATTATGTCCTAAAATAGCAACATAATCTCCTTTATTTATATCAAAAGAAATATGATTGATCGTCTTTAGACCAGCTTCATATTCAAATGATAAATCTTTTATTTCAATGATTTTATCCATCTTTTTCACCACCCGTTTAACTACTCCTAAACATTCTATTATTATTACTTGACTTAGTCAAGCAAAGTAAAAGAAAAAAGACCCGAGGGTCTTTAACAATTAAACTAAAGCGATGATTGCCATTGGGGCATTGTCACCTTTACGGTTGTAAGTCTTTAAGATACGAGTGTATCCACCATTTACATCACTATATTTAGGTGCAACATCATCAAATAATTTTTGTACTGCAGTTTTTCCAGTTTCAGCATCAACTACATTGTGTAATACAGCAGCAGCTTGACGTCTAGCGTGTAAGTCACCGCGTTTACCTAAAGTAATTAATTCTTCAACAACAGAACGAACTTCTTTAGCTCTAGTTTCTGTAGTTTCTAATTTACCGTACATAATTACTTCTGTTGCAAGAGAACGTAACATTGATTTTCTAATATCAGAAGTACGTCCTAATTTTCTATTTTTAGCCATGAGATTAGCGCTCCTTCCTTCGTACTCGCGAATTAATCGATAGGTTTAAACCCTAACCCTAATTCAACTAATTTTTCTTTTACTTCTTTTAACGATTTCTTACCTAAGTTTCTTACTTTGATCATATCATCTTCAGATTTAGCGGCAAGATCTTGAACAGTTTGGATACCTGCTCTTTTTAAACAGTTGTATGAACGTACTGATAAATCTAATTCTTCAATCGTCATATCTAATACTTTATTAGTTGTATCACTTTGAGCTTCAGACATAACTTCCATATTCACAGCCATATCAGTTAACTCTACAAACATATTTAAATGTTCTACTAAAATCTTAGCAGCTAATGAAATAGCTTCATAAGGTTTTAAAGCTCCATTTGTTTCGATTTCTAAAGTTAATTGATCATATTTGGCACTTTCCCCAACACGAGTTGGTTCAACTGCATAAGATACTTTTTCAACTGGTGAATAAATTGAATCAGTAGGAATAATACCAATAGTATTAATTTCCTTCTTATTTTGATCAGCACTTACATAACCACGATCTTTTTTAGCATATAATTCCATGTATAAGTGAGCACCTTGAGCAACATGAGCAATTTCCATATCATTAGAAATCATTGTTACTTCTGAAGGGCATTGAATGTCAGCACCTGTTACAGTAGCAGGTCCCTCAACATCAATAATCATTGTAGCCGATTCATCACTATCCACATCAAAGACTAATTTCTTAAGATTTAAGATAATTGATGTAACATCTTCGACAACACCATCTACTGCAGAAAATTCATGGATAGCACCTTGAACTTTAATTGCATATACAGCAGATCCAGGTAAAGAAGATAGAAGAACTCGACGAAGTGAATTCCCCAAAGTTGTACCGAAACCTCTTTCTAAAGGTTCAATAACAAATTTACCATAATTATCTGTTTCATCATAATTAGCTATATTAAAATTTGCTTTTTCAAACTTTTGCATCTATTTCCCTCCTCACTAGGAATTATTATTTTTTTTGATCATACAATAATTATCCACGAGGACGTTTTGGTGGACGGCACCCGTTATGTGGAATTGGAGTAACATCATTGATTGCAGTTACTTCTAATCCAGCAGCTTGTAAAGCTCTAACAGCTGCTTCACGTCCTGGTCCAGGACCTTTAACACATACTTCTACAGATTTTACTCCGTGATCCATTGATGCTTTTGCAGCAGCTTCAGAAGCCATTTGCGCAGCAAATGGAGTAGATTTTCTTGAACCTTTAAATCCTAATGCACCAGCACTAGACCATGTTAATACATTACCATGTTCATCAGTAATTGTTACAATAGTATTATTGAAAGTTGAATGAACATGTGCTACACCTTTTGCGATATTCTTTTTTGCACGTTTTTTACCACGTACTTGTTTAACTTTTGCCATTTCTAGTTCAACCTCCTATCTATTTTTTCTTTCCTGCGATTGGTTTTGCCTTACCCTTACGAGTACGAGCATTTGTTTTAGTCTTTTGACCACGAACAGGAAGTCCTTTACGATGACGGATTCCTCTGTAGCTTCCAATTTCCATTAAGCGTTTAATGTTTAAAGCTACTTCTCGACGAAGGTCACCTTCAACTTTAATTGATTCTATTTCTTTTCTAATTGTACCGATTTCATCTTCAGTTAAATCTTTAACTCTAGTGTTCTCGTTAATTCCAACTTTTTTCAAAATTTCTTGAGCTGTTGGTTTACCGATACCATAGATATAAGTTAATGAGATAACCACACGTTTGTCACGTGGGATATCAACTCCAGCAATACGAGCCATTTTATTTCCTCCTAATTAACTACTAATTAACCTTGTCTTTGTTTATGTTTAGGGTTTTCGCAAATAACCATTACGCGCCCTTTTCTTTTAATTACTCTGCATTTATCACACATTGGTTTTACAGATGGTCTTACTTTCATCTTGTCTACCTCCTTTTGGAAGATTTAAGTTTTATTTATGTCTAAATGTAATTCGCCCACGTGTTAAATCGTATGGAGAAATTTCTACCGTAACCCTGTCCCCCGGTAAAATGCGAATGTAATGCATACGGATTTTACCAGAAACGTGAGCAAGGATTTCTACTCCATTTTCTAACGCTACTTTAAACATTGCATTTGGTAATGTTTCAAGTACCGTTGCTTCTACTTCAAGAACGTCATCTTTCTTTGCCATAGGTTTTCAACTCCCTTAAATTAAAGTTTTGTTAAGATTTCATACCCGTCATCAGTAATGACGATCGTATGTTCATAATGAGCCGCTAAAGAGCGGTCTTTTGTTACAACTGTCCAATCATCTTGTAATACTTCCGTTTCACATCCACCTAGATGTGCCATCGGTTCGATTGCAAGTGTCATACCTGCTTTAAGTCTTGGACCACGACCAGCTTGACCATAATTAGGAACAGCAGGATCTTCATGTACCTCAGTACCAATCCCATGCCCTGTATAATCTAACGGTGTAGTACATCCATGATCTTCAAGGTATACTTGCACAGCGTGAGAAATATCTGATAAGCGATTACCAGGTTTAACCTGTTCTAATCCAGCGTATAATGAAGCTTCACAAACTTCCATCAGCCGTTTAGCTTCATCGCTGATTTTACCGACTGCATAAGTCCACGCGCTATCTCCGTGATATCCTTTATAACAAGCCCCAACATCAACTGAAATGATGTCACCTTCTTCTAATTTTCGATCACTAGGAATTCCATGTACGACTACTTCATTAATTGAAGTACAAACACTGTTTGGAAATCCATATAAGTGAAGAAATGAAGGAGTTGCATTATTATCACGAATCACTTTTTCGCAAATCTCATCAATTTGTTTTGTCGTAATTCCTGGGACAATAACTTCTTTAAGCTTTTCATGCACTAATGCAACAATTCTTCCAGCTTCAGCCATCAATTCAATTTCTCTACGGTCTTTAGTAACAATCATTATTTAACCTCCAGGCTAGCTTTGATATCCTTAAAGACGTCTTCCATAGATTGATCACCATTTATATTAGTGATTTGTCCTTTCATTGTATAATAATCAATTAAAGGACTTGTTTGTTTTTCATAAGTATCCAGTCTGACTTTTACAGCATCTTCGCTTTCATCAGGCCGTTGATACAACTCACCACCACAAACATCACATACCCCTTCAACTTTAGGTGGATTATATTCGATGTGGTAACTTGCACCACATTCTTTACAAGTTCTTCTTCCAGAAAGTCTTGGTACTAAACGATCTAATTCGATATCTAAATTGATTACGGCATCAATTTCAAATCCAAATTCTTTAGCAATACTTTCTAACTCACGAGCTTGAATAATAGTACGAGGGAAACCATCAAGAATAAATCCATTTGGAAATTCATTTTCTTGAAGATATTCTCTAACCATTTGAATAGTATAATCATCAGGAACTAAGTGACCAAATTGCATGAAGTATTTTGCAATAACTCCATATTTAGTTTGCTCCTTAAGTGCTTTTCTAAAAATGTCTCCTGTTGAAATGTGAGTAAGTCCATACTCTTTCACTAAATTAGCTGCTTGAGTACCTTTTCCCGCTCCAGGTGGCCCCATTAGAATAATGTTCATATAATTGCCCCTTCTTTCTTATACTATCGACGAATATAACCGTGATATTCTTTTCTTGTAATATGAGTTTTAATTTGTTTTACAGTTTCTAGTGCAACCCCAGTAACGATGATTAAACCTGTACCACCAAGTGATAAAGATGCGTTTGCTGTTTGTGACCAG
Source organism: Erysipelatoclostridium sp. MSK.23.31 (assembly GCF_019125875.1). Taxonomy (NCBI): domain Bacteria; kingdom Bacillati; phylum Bacillota; class Erysipelotrichia; order Erysipelotrichales; family Coprobacillaceae; genus Thomasclavelia; species Erysipelatoclostridium sp. MSK.23.31. The sequence goes on from NZ_JAHOCB010000001.1 coordinate 272,596, forward strand.
ATAACTGGTGTAATAATTGGAATTGCTGCAATGATACATAACGATAATGATCCTACCACAGTTACTCTGTTTAAAATTGTCTTAATGTGTTTCATTGTATCAACTCCAGTTCTAACTCCCGGAATTGCTCCACCGTTTTTCTTTAAATCATCACTGATTTTTTCAGCATCAATTTGTAAGTTAGAATAAAAGAATGTAAATCCAATAATCATCAAGATATATAAGACGAATCCAACTGGTTCTTGATAATTAAAGATTGTATTGATCCATTTAGTAACATCGCTAGTTTCCATAAAACTAACTACTGTTCTTGGTGCTGCTAATACTGATGAAGCAAAGATAACTGGAATAACCCCTGAACTATTAATTTTAATAGGCATATGAGTTTGATCTTTAGTTCTCATTGTTGTATTAGAGCTTGTTGCATAAATTATTGGTATTTTTCTAACGGCACCTTCATTGAAAACAACAAAGATCACGATTGAAAGATAAACTACCACAAATAATGCATACCAGGCAATTCCAAGCCACATATCCCCAGCTTTACCAGAAGTATCAACTAAGTTGTTGAAAGTTGAAATAAAACTGCTCGGTAAGTTTGAAACAATCCCAGTGAAGATTAATAATGATACCCCATTACCAATCCCTTTATTTGTAATTTGATCCCCTAACCATACTGCTAACATACTACCTGCCATCATAATTAAGACAACATAGATATATGTCCAGATACTAGAATCTGCAAGAATCTTGTATCCATTATCGAAAGCGTAAGTTAATACGCCACCTTGTAATGCTGCTAAGAATAATGTTACATATCTTGTAACCCGGTCTTTTTTCTTTTTACCGGTATTACCTTCTTTACGCCATTGGCTCAATGCCGGAATAACATCCATTGACAATAATTCAATAATGATTGAAGAAGTGATGTAAGGTGAAACTCCTAGCGAGAATAGAGAGAATCTCTCTAATGTTCCCCCACCTAGTAAGTTCATAATCCCAAAAATCCCATTAGTGGCATCACTAGAACTTAATGCTCCAGTGTTGACACTCGGAATAGTAATTGCAGCTCCCAGACGATAAACAAATAGAATCCCCAGAGTGAAAATTACTTTTTGACGAAGTTCACCTTTTTTGAAAACATTTTTCAAAAATGTAAACATCTTAGATCACCTCGGTTTTTCCACCTGCAGCTTCGATTGCGGCAAGAGCAGATTTAGAAAACTTATGAGCTTTTACAGTAATAGCTTTTTCTAAAGTTCCATTACCTAATACTTTAACACCATCTAATTCTTTTTTGATTAACCCAGCTTCTTTTAATGCTTTAGGACATACAACAGTCCCTGCTTCAAAAGTATTTAACTGATCTAAATTAACAATAGCGTATTCTAATTTATTAAAGTTTGTAAATCCACGTTTTGGTAAACGCATGAATAATGGAGTTTGTCCCCCTTCGAATCCAGGTTTCTTTCCACCACCAGATCTAGCGCCTTGCCCTTTTTGTCCTCTACCAGCAGTTTTACCAGTACCAGAACTTGTACCACGTCCAACACGTTTTCTTGTTTTACGAGCACCTTCAGTGTATTGTAATTCGTGTAGTTTCATTAGTTTACACCTCCCTATTTTTCTTCTACTTTAATTAGGTGTCCAACAACTTTGATCATTCCTTGAATGAATTCGTTGTTTTCTTTTTCTACGGTTTTATTTACTTTTGTTAAACCTAACGCTTTAAGAGTAGCCCGTTGTTTTGGTAAACAACCAATTGGACTTTTTTTAAGCGTAATCATAACTGTTTTTGCCATTTTTTACGCCCTCCTATCCAAAAATTTCTTCTACTTTTTTATCTCTTAATTCAGCAACTTGGTTTACAGTTTTTAATGAAGCTAAACCTTCCATTGTAGCTCTAACCATGTTAATAGGTGTTCTAGAACCTAAAGATTTAGATAAAATATCACTATAACCAGCTAATTCTACAACAGCACGAACTGGTCCCCCAGCGATGATTCCAGTACCTTGAGAAGCAGGTTTAATAAATACTCTACCTGATCCATAAATACCAGTAACTTCATGAGGAATAGTTCCATGAACTGAAGGAACGTTGATAACATTTCTTTTTGCATTTTCAGAAGCTTTTCTGATTGCATCAGGTACTTCGTTTGCTTTACCAGTACCGAAACCAACTCTACCTTTTCTATCTCCGATTACAACTAATGCAGCAAAGCGGAATTTACGCCCACCTTTTACTACTTTAGTTACACGGTTAATAGTAACAACACGTTCTTCAAATTCTTTTTCTTCTCTTCTAGGTCCATTGTTTCTTTGACCTCTTCTAGGTCCGTTGTTTCTTGGTCCATTGTTTCTTGGTTTACGTTGTTCCATATTGACCTCCTTCTAGAATTCTAATCCAGCTTCTCTAGCAGCTTCAGCTAGGGCTTTTACACGACCATGATAAACGTATCCACCACGATCAAATACTACTTTTTTGATATTCTTTGCGATTGCCGCTTCTCCAACAGCTTTACCTACTGCAGTTGCAGCAGCGATGTTAGAACCGTTTTCTAATTTCATATCAACACTAGATGCACTTGCTAAAGTAACACCGTTAACATCATCAATAACTTGCGCATGAATATGAGCATTTGAACGGAACACGTTTAAACGTGGGCATTCAGGAGTTCCACTGATTTTAGCACGAACTCTAGCATGTCTTTTTAAACGAACATCATTACGAGATTGTAATTTTGACATCTTATTTTGCTCCTTTCGAAACTACTTCTTACCAGCAGTTTTTCCTTCTTTTCTGATGATTCTTTCATCACTATATTTAATCCCTTTACCTTTATAAGGTTCTGGTTTTCTTACTTCTCTAATTTGAGCAGCAACTTGACCAACACGTTCTTTTGAGATTCCAGATACAACGATTGTTGTATTGTTAGGAGTTTCAATTGTAACTCCTTCTTCAGCTTCAATCTCTACTTGATGAGAATATCCAATGTTTAACACTAAAGTATTCCCTTTCATTTGTCCACGATATCCAATCCCAACTATTTCTAATTGTTTTTTGAATCCTTCATGAACTCCTTCAATCATGTTTGCAAGCAATGCTCTTGTTGTACCATGTAATTGTTTATGAGTTTTTTGTTCACTACTTCTAGCAACAGTGATTACATTATCTTCTTTGTTAATTGTAATTACTGGTGAAAATTGTCTTACTAAAGTCCCTTTAGCTCCTGTAACAGTTACTGTATTATCAGCAGCGATATCAACTGTAACTCCTTCAGGTACATTAATAATTTTATTACCGACACGAGACATCAGTTTGCACCTCCTGAATTGTATTTTTTATTACCAAATATATGCAAGAACTTCGCCACCAACTTGTTTAGCGCGAGCTTCTTTATCTGTCATCAAACCTTGAGAAGTTGATAAGATTACGATACCTAAACCATTTAATACTTTAGGAATTTCGTTTACTTTAGCATATACACGTAATCCTGGTTTAGAAATTCTTTTTAAATCAGTGATTACTCTATCATTTCCTCTATATTTTAAAGTGATATTAATGTTTTTGATTGGACCTTCGCCCTCAACTTTATATCCTTTAATGAATCCTTCGTTTTTCAAAATTTCAGCAATATCAGCTTTTAATTTTGATGCAGGCACCATTACTGTTTCGTGATGTTGTCTATTTGCATTACGGATTCTTGTTAACATATCTGCAATTGGATCTGTCATAACCATTTGCTAATCCTCCTTCCATCTGGATAAAATCTAATTACCAGCTTGCTTTCTTTACACCTGGAATTTCACCTTTGTAAGCTAATTCGCGGAAGCAAATTCTACAAAGTTTGAATTTTCTAATTACTGAATGTGGTCTTCCACAACGTTCACAACGTGTGTATTCACGCACTTTGTATTTTTGAGGACGTTGTTGTTTCACTTTCATTGATGTTTTTGCCATATTTTTGTGAGTCCTCCTTATTTCTTGAACGGCATTCCTAATTGAGCTAATAACTCGCGACCTTCTTCATCGCTCTTAGCTGTAGTTACGAATACGATATCCATTCCTCTTAATTTGTTTACTTTATCGAAATTGATTTCTGGGAAAATTAATTGTTCTTTAATACCTAAAGTGTAATTTCCTCTTCCATCAAATGAGTTATTTGATACACCTCTAAAATCTCTTACACGTGGCAATGAGATATTTACTAATTTATCTAAAAATTCATACATTCTTTCACCACGTAAAGTTACCTTACATCCGATTGGAGCACCTTCACGTAATTTAAATCCAGCGATTGATTTTTTAGCTCTAGTGATAACTGGTTTTTGTCCAGTAATTAATGTTAATTCATTAACAGCTTCATCTAATAATTTAGAGTTAGAAACTGCATCACCAACACCGATATTTAAAACGATTTTTTCAACCTTTGGAGCTTGCATGCTAGAAGAATAATTGAATTTTTCTACCAATGATTTTACTACGTCGTTTTGATAACGTTCCATTAAACGGTTCATTCTTTATCCTCCTCCATTATTTCTTTTTCTTTTTATCTACTTCTGCTCCAGTTTTTTTGTTAACTCGAACTTTTGTTTTCTTACCGTCTTTTTCAACGATTTTATATCCAAGTTTAACAGGAGCTTTAGCTTTTGAATCATAGAATGCAACATTAGAAACATGAATAGGAGCTTCTCTTGTTACAATTCCACCTTCAGGATCTGCTTGTGAAGGTTTAATATGTTTAGTTACAGTATTAACTCCTTCAACGATTACTTTGTCTTGTTTTGCAAGAACTTGTAACACTTCACCTTGTTTTCCTTTATCTTTACCTGCGATAACTTCTACAGTATCACCTACACGGATTTTCATGTTTTAAGTTCCTCCTATAATACTTCTGGAGCTAATGATACGATTTTCATGAAATCAGCATCTCTTAACTCTCTTGCAACTGGTCCGAAGATACGAGTCCCTTTTGGAGATTTATCTTCTTTTATAATTACACAAGCGTTGTCATCAAATTTAATATAAGAACCGTTTTCTCTTCCGACTCCATATCTACTTCTTACGATAACCGCTCTTACTACTTCACCTTTTTTTACTGAACCACCTGGTGCTGCCTGTTTAACTGTTGCTACAACAACATCACCGATGTTACTAAATTTACGATTAGAACCACCTAAATTACGGATTACTAATACTTCTTTAGCTCCAGTGTTGTCAGCGACTTTAAGTCTACTTTCGTTTTGGATCATTCTTGGTTACCTCCTTTTAGAGTTTTAATATATATTAAACAGTTTCTGCTTTTTTAACGATTTCTACTAAACGGAAACGTTTTGTTGCAGATAATGGTCTTGTTGACATGATTTTTACTGTATCGCCAACACTAGCGATATTTTCTTCATCATGGGCATGAAACTTAGTTGTTGATTTCATACGTTTACCATATAATTTATGTTTTACATGTGTTTCTACTTGCACTGTAATAGTTTTATCCATTTTAGTAGATACAACTGTACCAGTATAAACTTTACGATTGTTTCTTTCCATTGTATCTCCTCCTATTGGTTCAATTCTCTTTCTCTAATAATTGTTTTAATTCTAGCGATAGATTTACGAACCGTTCTAATACGTGCTGTGTTTTCTAAACTTCCTGTAGCTTGTTGGAAACGAAGTCCAAATAGCTCTTTTTTGTATTCTTCTACTTTAGCAAGTAAAGCAGCGTTATCTAATTCTTTGATTTCTTGAACTGTCATGACTATTCACCCTTTCCAATGATTTTACATTTAATAGGTAATTTATGAGATGCAAGTCTTAAAGCTTCTCTAGCAAGTTCTTCATCAACACCTGCAACTTCGAAAAGAACACGACCAGTTTTAACAACTGCTACCCATTCTTCTGGAGAACCTTTCCCAGATCCCATACGTACTTCTAATGGTTTTTTAGTTTTAGCTAAGTGAGGGAAAATTCTAATCCATACTTGTCCACCACGGTTTAAACGACGGTTGATAGCAATACGAGCAGCTTCGATTTGACGAGAAGTGATCCAAGCACCTTCAGTTGCTTGTAAACCATATTCACCAAATGATACTTCAGTTCCGCCTTTAGCTTTACCTTCATATTTAACACGATGAGGTCTTCTGTATTTTGTTCTTTTAGGCATCAACATGATTATTTATCCCCTTTCTTCTTTTCAGGAAGGATTTCTCCCTTACAAATCCAAACTTTAACTCCTAATTTACCATAAGTAGTATCTGCTTCTGCAGTAGCATAATCAATATCAGCTCTTAAAGTATGAAGAGGGACATTCCCTTCAGAGTAACCTTCAGCACGAGCCATATCAGCTCCACCTAAACGTCCTGAAACACTTGTTTTAATTCCTTTAGCTCCAGCTCTCATTGCTCTTTGGATAGCACGTTTTTGAACTGTTCTAAAAGAAGCACGATTTTCTAATTGTTCCGCAATATTATTAGCAACTAATTGTGCTACAACATCAGGGTTTTTGATTTCCACAATATTGATAAACACTTGTTTATCTTTTACCATTTTACTAACTTCTTTTCTTAATGCATCAACTGCTTCACCATCTTTACCGATTACAACTCCTGGTCTAGATGTGTGAACAAAGATAGTAACACGATTTTTTGATCTTTCGATTTCAACTTTAGCTACAGATGCAGTCTTAAGTTTTTTTAATAGGTATTCACGAATCTTGATATCTTCATGTAATAAACCTGCGAAATCTTGATCGTTAGCATACCATCTTGAATCCCAATTACGGTTAACACCAACTCGTAATCCGATTGGACTTACTTTTTGACCCATAATGTGACCTCCTATCTTTCTTCTACCACACAAGTGATGTGGCTAGTTCTTTTTAAAATTCTTGTTCCGCTACCTTTAGCTCTTGCAGCGAATCTTTTTAATGTAGGACCTTCGTCTACATAGATTTCTTTAATATATAACTTTTCTGCTTCTGCACCTTCGTTATAAACAGCGTTTTGTGCAGCAGATTTTACAACTTTAATGATTGCAGGAGTTGCACTTTTATTTACGTATTCTAACATACCAAGTGCTTCTTTTACTTGCTTCCCTCTCACTAAGTCAACGACTAATCGAGCTTTTTGAGGTGAAACACGAATCATTTTAGCTTGTGCTCTTGCTTCCATGTTTTAAAATCTCCTCTCTCTATTTTCCAGCTTTTTTATCATCAGCCCCGTGACCGTGATAAGTTCTTGTTGGAGCGAATTCTCCTAATTTATGACCGACCATATCTTCAGTTACATAAACTGGGATATGTTCTCTTCCGTTATACACTGCAAATGTATGCTCAATAAATTGAGGGAAGATTGTTGAACGTCTAGACCAAGTTTTGATAACTTCTTTTTTACCAGCAGCGTTTAATGCTTCAACTTTTTTCATTAAGTGTCCATCAACAAATGGTCCCTTTTTTAAACTACGTGCCATTATTTCTTCCTCCTCTTATTATTTAGAATTTCTGCGACGTACAATTAATTTAGTAGACGCTTTCTTATTTTTTCTAGTTTTAACACCCATTGCTTTTTTACCCCAAGGTGTCATTGGAGCTTTACGTCCGATAGAAGTTCTACCTTCACCACCACCATGAGGGTGATCGTTAGGGTTCATTACAGAACCACGTACTGTAGGTTTAACACCTTTCCATCTCATACGTCCAGCTTTACCATAGTTAACTAATCCGTGGTCTTCGTTTCCAACAACCCCAACAGTAGCTCTACATACAGCTAATAATTTACGTACTTCACCAGATGCTAATCTTACGATTACATATCTTTCTTCTTTACCTAAGATCTGAGCAGACACACCAGCAGAACGTGCGATTTGTCCACCTTTACCAGGTTGCATTTCGATATTGTGGATTACAGTACCTTCAGGCATATTTCCCATTGGTAAAGCATTTCCTACTTTAATATCTGCGTTTTCACCAGATACGATCTTACTTCCAACTTCTAATCCTTTTGGAGCTAAAATATATCTTTTTTCACCATCTGCATAGTTAATTAATGCGATGTTTGCTGATCTATTTGGATCATATTCGATAGTTGCTACAGTTCCAACGATATCATCTTTATTACGTTTGAAGTCAATAATACGATATTTACGTTTATGTCCTCCACCATGATGACGTGTTGTAATAACACCTTGGTTATTACGTCCACCGTTTTTGCTTACTTTTGCAACTAAAGATTTCTCAGGTTTATTTGTTGTAATTTCTTCATAAGTTAATGAAGTCATATTACGACGACCATTCGTCACTGGCTTATAAGTTTTAATTGCCATCTTTAGTTTCCTCCTAGTTATCTGGAATTATGTATTCCAATATTTTAGTTAATTATTCCTCACCGAAATAATTGATTTCGTTACCTTCAGCTAATTTAACGATAGCTTTTCTTCTACGATTAGTTTTACCTTCGTATCTACCCATTCTCTTAGTTTTAGGTTTAACGTTCATAACATTAACACTTTCAACTTTCACACCAAACATTGCTTCAACAGCTTGTTTGATTTCAACTTTATTTGCATTAACATCTACATCAAACGTGTATTTGTTTTCGTTTGCTTGAAGAGTCATTGTTTTTTCAGTAAGTACTGGTTTTTTTAATACATCTGTAATGTGTGCCATTATCCTAGTACCTCCTCAACAGATTTAATAGCAGCTTCAGTCATGATTAACTTGTTGCTGTTTAAGATATCATAAACATTTACATGTTTTGCATCTAATAATTTAACGCCTGGGATGTTGTTAGCACTTCTAGCAACGTTTGGACAAATTTCGTCAACAACGATCAATGTCTTAACTGGTGCTTCTAAATTTGCTAATACTTTCACCATTTCTTTTGTTTTTGGAGCGTCGAATTTAATAGCTTCTAAAGCCATGAATTCATTATCGTTAATTTTAGTAGATAGTGCTGATTTAAGCGCTAATCTTCTAACTTTACGATTTAATTTAAATTTATAACTTCTAGGTGTTGGACCAAATACAACTCCTCCTCCACGCCATTGTGGTGCACGGATTGATCCTTGTCTAGCTCTACCAGTACCTTTTTGACGCCATGGTTTTTTACCACCACCACGAACTTCAGTACGGTTTTTTACTTTATGAGTACCTTGTCTTAATGATGCTCTTTGTAATAAGACCATATCAAATAATGCTTGTTTATTTGGTTCAATCCCAAATACAGCTTCATTTAATTCTAAATCTTTTACTTCAGAACCTTCTTGGTTATATACTTTAACTGTAAGCATATCGAATCCTCCTTCCCTAAATTATTCAGCTGCTTCAACTGGTGTTTCAGTTGCTGCATCTGCTTCTTTAGTTTCTTCTACTACTGGTGTAAAGTCTACTAATTCATGAGCTTCGTTTACTTTACCAGCTGCTTTAATTCCAGATTTTACAATTACTAATCCTTTTTTAGGTCCAGGTACTGACCCTTTGATTAATAATAAATTATTTTCTACATCAACAGCTACCACTTCTAAGTTTTGTACTGTTCTTGTTACATGTCCCATTTGTCCTGGTAATTTTTTACCTGGAGCAATTCTGTTTGGAGCGATTGGTCCCATTGAACCAACAATTCTATGAGCTCCTGAACCATGTCCTTTAGGACCGATTCTTTGACCATGTCTTTTAATAACACCTTGATAACCTTTACCTTTAGAAGTTCCAGTTACATCTACAACTTCACCTGCTACGAAGCTATCAACAGTAATTTTATCTCCAACTTCATAACTCATCATTTCGTCATAACGAAATTCTTTAATGAAGCGCTTAGGAGCTGTGTTAGCTTTTTTCACAATACCTAATTCAGCTTTATTAGCTAATTTTTCTCTCTTATCTTCGAATCCAACTTGGATTGCATCATATCCATCAGTAGCAACTGTTTTCTTTTGTAATACAACGTTAGCATCAGCTTCTACTACAGTTACTGGGATTAATAAACCATCAGTTGTGAAGACTTGAGTCATTCCAATCTTACGACCTAAGATTCCTTTCATGAGTTACACCTTTTACCTTTCTTATAATTTAATTTCGATGTCTACACCACTTGGTAATTCTAATCTTGTTAGAATGTCAACTGTTTCTTGTGTAGGATTCACAATGTCGATTAAACGTTTGTGAGTTCTGATTTCAAATTGTTCACGAGAATCTTTATACTTGTGAACCGCTCTTAATACTGTATAAATTTCTTTTTCAGTTGGTAGAGGTACAGGACCTACTACTTGAGCTCCAGATTTCTTAGCAGCACCAATAATTTTTTCTGCTGAGTTATCTAGAATTTTGTGATCAAATGATTTTAATCTAATTCTAATTTTGTTATTTGCCATGATTTTTCTCCTTTCAACTTATAGGATGTGACTTACTCAATACGAATTCCCTGAAACATGCCGTTTCATGACAACGCCTTTCGGTGTTTCAGCAACCTCGCACATCTTTGCAACGTCAACGGTAGTATTTTAACAAAAAAAAGCCCCTATTGCAAGGCTTTTTTTCATTTATTTTAATTAATTTTTCTTCATTTAATCATGCTATTTTTAATCTACTGAGCAACCTGTAAGTTATATTCAATCACTCGATATTCACCATGACAATCAATAATGGTGATCGAGCAATTAGCTGGACCATCCATATTAACAAAATTATGGTCAATGTTAACTACTGTATTTAAAATCGTGCCCCCGTGAGTCGCAATTAATATATTCTCGTCAGGATATTGAGCAGTTATCTCATCTAGTTTTGTGAAAATTCGTTTCGTAAAATCAAAACCGCTTTCTCCTTCTAAAGAAGTCCATCCTTCATTTAACAGTAATGATACAAAATTATCATGTTTCATTCCTTTAAATAACTGACTACCATCTTCACCTTCAACTACTCCAAAATCAATTTCTTTGAATTCTTTACATGGGTAGATCGGATATTTTCCACCAGTTGCATATGTCGCAGTATCCAATGTCCTTTCACTTGTTGAACAATAAACAGCTGCAAAATTTATTGTATCTAAATATTCCTTAACAGCTTTAGCCTGGGCTATTCCTTTAGCTGTTAATTTAGAATCACAACTTCCTTGGATTAGATTTTTTTGATTAAATAAAGTTTGCCCATGACGTAATAAATAAATTCGTGTCATTCTAATACTCCTATCTGATAAAATTAGTTGCTATTTTTAGTTCTGCATCAGGTAAACCATGTTTTTCTTTACCTAAAGCAATACTTTTGAGTAAGAATGCCATATTATTACCTAATACTTTCATTGTCTGCATTCCTTCAAAATCTTGTTTTACTTCTTCGGGTGTATTACCATGTACGCTATTCCAATATTGCGAAGATACAATCGGCATTTGAGCGATTGTAAAATATTTATTTAATTGATCAAAAGTAGCACTGGCACCGCCTCGGCGACAACTAACTACAGTGGCACCAACTTTAAAACGTTTATCGAATCTTGAAGCATAGAATAGACGATCCATAAAGGAAGCAATCATTCCAGAAGAGCTTGCATAATGAACAGGACTTCCTATCACAATTCCATCAGCAGCTTCAAATAGTTTTAAACACTCATTAACAGCATCACTGTTATCTATACATTCACCTTTCTCATGGCAAACACCACATCCCATGCAACCCCTAATAGCTTTTGTTCCAATATGAAATATTTCAGTATCAATACCATTAGTATTTAATGCTTTAGCAACTTCATTCAAAGCTGTAAAAGTACAGCCATTTCTTCTAAAACTTCCATTAATTAATAATACTTTCATACCACATCCTCCATCTTTAATAAATATAATAGCGCAATCTATAATAATTGCAAAGAAAAAAGGATACGCAGAGGTATCCGTAAATAAAAAAAAAACCGGCAGCTTGCTAT